>CAITDZ010000165.1 GCA_903891285.1 uncultured Solirubrobacterales bacterium | reverse complement strand
CCAGGCTGATCACGATCGCCAGGCAGCGGAAGATCGACTTCGAGCGGGAAACCGCCGAGGGCTAGCGGAAAGACGGGAACGAGGATGTCGGAAGAAGAGGAAAAGGAAGAGACGGCTGAAGAGGCTCCCGAAGAGGCCGCCCAGGAGGCAGCCGAGGAGACGCCTGAACCGGAAGCGACCCCCGAGGAGACCCCGGAAGAGGACGCGGCCGGCGATGGAGGCGAGCCTCCGGCAGAGGAGGCTCCCGAAGCCGAAGAGGCGTCTACCGACGATGGCGGCGATGAGGGTGGGGATTCCGCCGCTCCGCCTGCAGCCGCCGGCGATGGAGGTTCCGCGGAGGACGAGGGCGCCGGCTGGAAGGTCGAGCGCAGGCTCGAGAAATCCCGTCAGCCTTCGGAGGCCAAGCCCCAGAGGAGTCCGGAGGAGCGCCAGGCGGAGCGCGACGAAGCAAGGGGCAGGCTTGCCCGCCAACGTCGTTCGCGACGGGAGAAGGACCGCCAGAAGCACGAGGCAGGCACCGGCAGCGTGGCTGCCGAGAGGATCCGGACCGGGAAGCCCAAGGAGCGCCAGGGGAAGGTCGTCTCGAACCGGGCCGACAAGACGATCACCGTCCAGATCGACACCGCTAGGCGGCACCCCGTGTACGAGAAGATCGTCCGCAAGACCCACCGGATCCACGCTCACGACGAGCGGAACGAGGCCGGCGAGGGGGACGTGGTCCGGGTGGTCGAGACCCGCAAGCTTTCCAAGACCAAGCATTGGCGCCTGGTCGAGATCGTCGAGAAGGCGAGGTAGCGATCCGTGATCCAGCAGGAATCGCGACTCACCGTCGCCGACAACTCCGGAGCCCGCGAACTCCTCTGCATCCGGGTCAAGGGCGGCTCCCATCGTCGCTACGGCTCGATCGGTGACGTGATCACCGCGACCGTCAAGTCGGCCAGCCCCCAGGGGGGCGTCCAGAAGGGCGAGGTCGTCGAGGCCGTGATCGTCCGGACCCGCAAGGAGCTGGGCCGGTCCGACGGCACCTACATCTCCTTCGATGAAAACGCGGCGGTGCTGATCGACGAGCAGAAGAACCCCCGCGGAACCCGGATCTTCGGTCCGGTCGCCCGGGAGCTTCGCGACCGGAACTTCATGAAGATCATCTCCCTGGCTCCGGAGGTGCTCTGAGATGCCGTCGAAGACGATGAAGATCCGTACCGGGGACCAGGTCGAAGTGATCGCCGGCAAGGACGCGGGGAAGCAGGGGACCGTTTCGCGTACCGAACCCCGTCGCCAGATGGTCTACGTCGAAGGCCTGAACATGATCAAGCGCCACCAGCGAGCCCAGCCGTCACCGAGCGGCCAGGGTCCGGGCAAGGAAGGCGGGATCCTCGAGATGGAGGGCCCGATCCACATCTCCAACGTGATGCTGCTCGACCCGACCGACAACCGGCCGACCCGGGTCGGCACCAAGGTCAATGAGGATGGGACCCGTCAGCGGTACTCGAAGAGGACTGGGGAGGTGATCTGACCGTGGAAGCGGCAACACCGACCCAGCAGGCAGCTCCGCCGCCCCGGCTCCGTGACACCTACCGTCGCGAGATCCACCCGATGCTGATGGAGAAGTTCGAGTATGGGAATCCAATGGAGGTTCCGAGGCTGGTCAAGATCACTCTCAATATGGGACTCGGTGCCGAGACCGACGCCAAGGGCCGGGAGAAGGCGGCCGAGGAACTCGCCCAGATCGCCGGTCAGCAACCCAACTTCCGCCAGGCGCGCAAGTCGATCGCCTCGTTCAAGGTGCGTGAAGGGATGCCGGTCGGGGTTTCCGTGACCCTCCGCGGGGCCCGGATGTGGGAGTTCCTCGATCGGCTCTGCTCGATTGCGATACCGCGAATCCGAGATTTCCGTGGCCTCAAGGCGACCTCGTTCGACGGTCGGGGGAACTACTCGATGGGGGTTCGGGAACAGCTGATCTTCCCCGAGATCGATTACGACTCGGTCGACACGACCCGGGGACTCGACGTGACCGTTACGACCACCGCGAAGTCGGACGAGGAGGCTTTCGAGCTCCTGCTTGCGCTCGGTATGCCGTTCGCCCAGGAGGGCAGGCCGACTGCCGAGGGAAGGGCGGAACGCGAGGCTGCCGAGGCGGCCGCGCAGGCCGAGGCAGAGGAGCGTGCAGCCCAGGAAGAGGCGCTGAAGGCCCAGGCTGCCGAGCTCGCACCCGAGCCGGAGACGACCCCCGAAGGCGAGGAGGGCGAAGGGGAAGAGGGCGAAGACGGAGGGGGCGGAGCCGAAGGTGCAGGAGACGGGGGCGAGGCCCCTGGCGACAACGGCGAGGCCGAAGCAGGAAACGACGACCAGGAGGGCTAGCGAAGAGATGGCAAAGACTTCCCAGAAGGTTCGACAGCGACGGAAGCCCAAGTTCAAGACGAGGGCCTACAACCGGTGCAAGCGGTGCGGGCGCCCCCGCGCCTACTACCGGAAGTTCGGCCTCTGCAGGATCTGCCTCAGGGAGGCAGCCCACGAGGGTTACGTACCCGGGATGACCAAGTCGAGCTGGTAGGCGAGAGATGCTGACCGATCCGATTTCCGATTACCTGACCCGCATTCGCAACGGGTTGAACGCCGGGCTGACCACGGTCGATATCCCCTGCTCCAAGCTCAAGCTCGAGATGTCCCGGATCCTCACCGAACAGGGCTACATCTCGGGCTACGAGAAGGAGCCTGCCGAGGTCGGGGAGAAGATCACCGTCCGCCTCAAGTACACCGACGACCGGCGGCCGGTCATCTCGGGCCTGGAGCGGGTGTCGCGGCCGGGTCGGCGGCGCTATGTGGACCGTAGGGCGGTGCCCCGGGTCCAGGGAGGCACCGGTACCGCGATCGTCACGACTTCCCACGGCGTCATGACCGGCCACCAGGCCCGCAAGGAAGGAATCGGCGGGGAGGTGCTCGCCTACATCTGGTGACCGACCGGTCCACCGGAAGCCAAAGCCATGAGCAGGATTGGAAACAAGCCAGTCGAGATCCCGGAAGGGGTCGAGGTCCAGGTCGAGCCCGGTCGGGTCACGGTCAAGGGACCCAAGGGTGAACTCACCCAGGAGCTCTCCCGCGACATGACCGTCAAGGTCGACGACGGCGTGCTCACCGTCGAGCGCCCGACCGACCGGGGCCCCCATCGCGCCCTGCACGGGCTGACCCGAAGCCTCGTCCAGAACATGGTCATCGGGGTCACCGACGGTTACGAGAAGCACCTGGAGATCCAGGGGGTCGGCTATCGGGCCCAGTCGAAGGGCAAGGGGATCGAGCTGGCGCTCGGCTACTCCCACCCCGTCATGGTCGAGGCTCCCGAGGGAATCGAGTTCGACGTACCCGAGCCGACAGCGATCGTGGTCCGGGGGATCGATAAGCAGCAGGTCGGCCAGATAGCGGCAGACATCCGCGACAAGCGGCCCCCGGAGCCGTACAAGGGCAAGGGAATCCGCTACCGGGACGAGCGCGTCGCAAGGAAGGTCGGCAAGCGCGTATGACGGTGATGACCGGCAGGGAGCGGCGCCAGCGCCGCAGGTACCGGGTCCGGGCCCGCGTTTCGGGGACCGCCGACTGTCCAAGGCTCTCGGTGTACCGGTCGAACCGGGGAATCTTTGCCCAGCTGATCGATGACCGGGAGGGTCGGACCCTGGCCTCGGCCAGCTGGACCGAGCCGGAACTCCGCGACCTCGATCGAATGGAGCAGGCGAACCGGGCCGGCAAGGTGCTGGCCGAGCGGGCCAAGTCGGCCGGGATCGAGCGCTGTGTGTTCGACCGGAGCGGCTACCGCTACCACGGACGGGTGAAGGCCCTTGCAGAGGGCGCACGGGAAGGTGGTCTGGAGTTCTAGGCGACTCCGCTACGGTGACTGATTGCTGATGAAGGGCATGGATACATACATGGTCGAGACGGTGAGCCCGAAGGACGTCAAGGGCGAGCTCCAGGAGCGGGTGATCGAGATCAACCGCGTCGCCAAGGTGGTCAAGGGCGGCCGGCGGTTCCAGTTCACTGCGCTGGTCGCGCTTGGCGACGAGGACTCGGTGGTCGGGATCGGCTACGGCAAGGCCCAGGAAGTCCCTCTGGCTATCCAGAAGGCGGTCGAGAACGCCCGGAAGAACCTGATCCGGATCCCGAAATACGGCGACACGATCACCCACAAGATCATCGGTCGCTACGGTGCCGGGCACGTCGTCCTGAGGCCTGCCAGCCCCGGAACCGGGGTGATCGCAGGTGGCGGGGTCCGAGCCGTGCTCGAGCTGGGTGGCGTCCGCGACATCCTCACCAAGAGCGTCGGGACCCAGAACCCGATCAACCTGGTCAAGGCGACGATGGACGGGATCATGAGGCTGAGGCGCCCGGAGGACGTGGCCCGGATGCGTGGCATCTCGATCTCCGAGGTACTGGGGATCGACCGTGATGCCGCCGCCACCGCTGACTCAGGGGGCGAGGAGGACACCGAGAGCGCCGAGGCCGTCGAGCAGGCAGCCGACGCCGCTGAGGCGACGTCGGCTACCCCCGCTGACATCGCCCGACTCGAAGCCAAGGCTGACGAGGAACTTCACGAGAACCAGACCGTCGTCTCCCCCGACTCCGACACGATCGCCCCGTCCGAGGTCGAAGCCGAACTGAAGGCCGAGGCCGAACTCGGCGAGGGGGCGGTCGAGGAAGCCAAGGCGGTGGAGGCCGAACTCGAGGAGAAGGACGACAAGAACCTGGAGCACGGCAATGGCTAAGGTCGTGATTCGACAGGTCCGCTCCTCGATCAGGACCAATCCCCACCAGCGCGGGACGTTGCAGGCTCTTGGCCTGAGCAAGCCCGGAAGTCGGGTCGAGCGGGAGGACTCGCCCCAGTTGAGGGGGCAGATCCGCGTCGTCTCCCACCTTGTGGAAGTCGAGGAGGGCTGATGGCCGAGGAGGAAAAGGAAGAGCTGGCCGGCCGCGCGGCCGAGATCGGCCTGCACAACCTCCGACCGAAGCCCGGCTCGCGCAAGCGGCGGAAGCGGATCGGTCGCGGTCAGGGCTCCGGCAAGGGAAAGACCTCGGGCCGCGGCCACAAGGGCCAGGGGCAGCGCTCGGGCAACAAGCGCAAGGTCAACCTCGAGGGCGGCCAGAACCCGATCCAGATGCGGATG
>CAITDZ010000164.1 GCA_903891285.1 uncultured Solirubrobacterales bacterium | reverse complement strand
TCATCGCCCTGGTGGTGTTGCCGGCGATCCTCACCCTGCTGGGAGAGCGGGTCAACGCGCTCTCGCCGAAAGTCCTGCGGCGCCGGGAGGCACTCGACTCCGATCGGGAGTACCGGGGCTTCTGGTACCGGCTGTCGAGGTTCGTGATGGCGAGGCCGCTGCCGGTGGCGACGATCGCCGTGCTGGTCCTCCTGATCATCGCCACCCCGGCGCTCCGGATGGAGTTCGCCCCGGTGGACAGCGACGTGCTGCCCGAGGGGGCGAGCGCGCGGGTCGTCTCGAACATCGTCGACGCCGAGTTCCCCGGGGGCGACCTGGAGCGGATCCAGGTGGCGGTCGAGGCACCCTCTAAGGCCGAGGCCTCCCAGGTCGGGGAGACGATCGGGAACGTCCGCCAGGTGGCCGAGGTATCGCCGCCCGAGCGAGTCGGGCCGGATCTCTACCTGCTGGAGGCGAGCTCCACCGCTGGCTACATGGATCAGGGAACGGTGGACGCCGTCGAGGGGATCAGGGGGATCGAGTTCGGCGGCGGCACGGTGGCCGAGGTGACTGGAAACTCCGCCCGCTATCTGGACCTCGAGGACAGCCTCGCCAGGCACCTGCCGGTGGCGGCGGCGATCGTCATCCTCGCGACCCTGTTGATCCTCTTCCTGATGACCGGGTCGGTGGTCCTGCCGATCAAGTCGCTGCTGATGAACATCCTCACCCTGGCAGCGGTGTTCGGGATCCTCGTCTTCATCTTCCAGGACGGGAACCTCTCGGGAGTGCTCGACTTCGAGTCGATCGGGGGACTCGACATCACGACCCCGATCCTGATCTTCGCGATCACCTTCGGCCTCTCGACCGACTACGCCGTCTTCCTGCTCTCCCGGATCAAGGAGGCCTACGACGCAGGTCTGCCCAACGACGAGGCGGTCGCGGTCGGGCTCCAGCGGACCGGTCGGATCGTCACCGCGGCAGCGCTCCTCTTCGCGATCGCGATCGGGGCATTTGCGACCTCGGAGATCGTCTTCATCAAGGAACTCGGGGTAGGGACGGCACTGGCGGTGCTTATCGACGCGACGATCATCCGGGCGCTCCTGGTCCCGGCCCTGATGGAGATGCTCGGCGAATGGAACTGGTGGGCGCCGGGGTGGATGAGGCGCCTCCACCGGAGGGTCGGACTCTCGGAGTAGCCTCCGGCCTCCCCTCCCCTCGATTCCCTTGGCAGAAGAGAGCTCCTTCGACACCGATATCGCCGTAACGCCCGTGGGTGAGGGCCGCTTCACCGCCTCCCTGAGCGACCGGTGGTGGGTCGGTGGCGGCCCGAACGGCGGCTACGTCGCGGCGATCATGCTGAACGCGATGGATGTGGTCGCCGGTCAAGCCGGGCCGGGCCAGCCACCGCGCTCGCTGACCGTCCACTTCCTCTCGGCCCCATCCACTGGGGAGGCGGAGGTCGAGGTGACGGTCGAGAAGGGAGGCCGGAACACCTCCTTCCTCTCGGCCCGGATGCTCCAGGAGGGCGAGGTCCAGGCAAAGGCGATGGCCGTCTTCTCCTCCGACCGGGACGGACTCGCCTTCGACAACTCCGAGATGCCCGAGGTTCCGCCGCCGGACGAAAGCCAGGAGTTCGACACCGAACTCGCCCCGGTGAACGTATTCGCCCGCTTCCGGGCGATACCGGCCTTCGGTGAGGCCCCGTTTTCATCGGGTTCCAGGGCCGAGACGGCAGGCTGGATCCGGCTGAAGGAGGACCGGCCTCTGACCCCCGAGCTTGCGGCGGTAACCCTGGATGTCTGGTTCCCGGCCCCTTACGTGCTGCTGGACGGGCCGACCGCCGCGCCGACCCTCGAGTACACGGTCCACTTCCCCCGCAGGTTGCCCCCGGAGGGTGTGGAAGAGCCCGACTGGATGCTGATCCACCTCCACGCTGCCGAGGCGACCGAAGGGCACTTCACCGAGGACGCCGAGCTCTGGTCGAGGAACGGGACCCTGATCGCCCGCTCGCGCCAGATGGCGCTGATCCGGAAGCGCCCCTAGCCCAGGGCCTGCCGGCCGGCCATCGCCTTGCCGAGGGTGACCTCGTCGGCATGCTCGAGGTCGGCCCCGACCGGCAGCCCGCTGGCCAGTCGGGTGACCCGGACCTGGTCGGAGACCAGCTCGGCCACCCGCATCGCGGTCGCTTCCCCGGTGGTGGTCGGGTTGGTGGCGAGGATCACCTCGTCCACCCCACCGGCCCGGACCCGGTCGACGAGCTCGGCGATCTTCAGGTCCTCCTCGTCGACCCCGTCGAGTGGGGAGAGCGCCCCGCCGAGCACGTGGTAGAGACCGCGGTACTCGTGGGTTCGCTCGATCGGGATCACATCGGCCGGCTCCTCGACCACGCATATGAGCGAGGAGTCACGCCCCTCGTCCTCGCAGATCCGGCAGCGGGGCCCTTCCGAGAGGTTGAAGCAGACCTCGCAGAGGCCGACCTTCTCCTTCACCTCGACGATCGCCTGGGCCAGGTCGCGGACCTCCTCGTCGTCGGCCCTCAGGATGTGGAAGGCGAGCCGTTGGGCAGTCCTTCGGCCGATCCCGGGCAGTCGGGAGAGCTCGGCGGTCAGCCTGGCGAGCGGTGCCGGGCCCTCGCTCATTGACCGGGCAGGCCGGGGATGCCCGGTCCGCCGCCCATGTCGGGCAGGTCGGGCATCTTCGAGGCGGCCAGCTCCTGGGCCGTTCGGATCGCCTCGTTGACTGCGGCCTGGAGGAGTTCGGGGAGGATCTCGGCGGCGTCGGGGTCGGCGGCGACCTCGGGGTCGATCTCGACCGAGGTGACCTTGAGGTCGCCGGACATCTTCACCTTGACCATCCCGCCCCCGGCGCTCGCCTCGACTTCTTCGTCCTTGAGCGCCTCCTGGGCGGCGACCATCTCCTGCTGCATCTTCTGGGCCTGCTGGAGCAGGGCGTTCATGTCGAATCCACCCGGTCCGCCCATCCCCTTTGCCGCCATCAGATGACCTCCTCCGCGTTGAACTCCGACTTGATCCGCTCGACGAACTCCCGCTCGTCCATCCGCCTGCCCTGGGCGCCCTGGGCGTGGGGTTCGGAGAGGGTCTGGTCGCCCTCGAGGTCGGTGAAGGCGACTTGGGGCCGCCAGCCGGTCACCTCGACCACCGCCTCGACCAGCTGGGCGATCCGCTCGGGCTTCTCGGCGTTCCTCCGGTTGAAGGCAGCCTCGGGCGGGAAGCCGACGGTCAGCAGTTCGGCCTCGGCCGCGACCGGGCGGGTGCCCTCCAGGTAGGAGGCGGCCGGTCCGGAGCCCGAGGCTCGGATCGCGTCGACCACGGCCGGCCAGACCTGGATCACCTGGTCGAGCTCCATCGCGGCCGCAGCGGGCGGGGCCGGGGTCGGCTCGGGTGGCGCCTCCGGGGCCGCCGCCTCGGCGGGCGGTTGATCGGCGGGTGTCTGGGGAACCTGGTCCTCTGCCACGACCTCGACTACCTCTTCTGCGTCCTCTGGGGCGGGGGCCGGCTCGGCTACCTCCTCAGGGGGCGGCGGCACCTCGGCCACTGGCGGGGGCGGGTTGCCGCCGTCGCCTGCCGGGGGCATCCCGGTCTCGAGTCGCTCGAGTCGCTTGGCCAGCCCACCGACCCCGGGGTCGAGGTCCGGTCGGGCGGCCTTGAGCAGTGCTATCTCCAGCGCCAGGCGGGCCTCATCGCCGCGGCGGATGGCACCGAGCGAATCGGCCAGCTCGTCGATCGTCTGAACCAGATGGGTTGGGCCGATCGCCTGGGCCTGGGCCGCGAGCCGGGCCGGGTCGGCCGCGGTCGAGGAGAAGGTGTCGGGCATCTCCCCCGACACCCGCAGCAGGAGGAGGATCCGCAGGTGGTCGAGCAGGTCGTGGCCGAAGCGGGCCGGGTCGCGACCGCTGGCCGATACCTGGTCGACCAGCTCGAGGACCTTCTTCGCATCGGCCGCGATTACCGCGTCGACCGTGCCGAAGAGCAGGTCGGCATCCGCCGCGCCGAGCAACTCCAGCACCTGGTCGAGTCCGACCCGGTTGCCGCTGAAGGCGACCAGCTGGTCGAGCGTTCCGAGCGCATCGCGAAAGCTGCCCGAGGCGGCCCGCGCGATCATCGAGGTCGCCGCCTGGTCTATCTCGATCCCCTCGGCCGTGGCCACCCGGTCGACCACCTCGTTCAGCTGGTCGAGGCTCGGCCGGTGGAAGTCGAAGCGCTGGCAGCGGTCGGCGATCGTCGGCATCACCTTGTGGGCCTCGGTCGTGGCGAGGATGAAGATCGTGTTGGGAGGCGGTTCCTCGAGGGTCTTCAGGAATGCGTTCCAGGCCTCCTTGGTCAGCATGTGGGCCTCGTCCAGGATGTAGACCTTCCAGTTGCCGGCGGTCGGGGCGAAGGCGACCCGCTCGCGGAGCTCGCGGATGTCCTCGACCGAGCGGTTGGAGGCGGCATCCATCTCGATCACGTCGACCGAACTGCCGGCCTGGATGGTCAGGCAGGATTCGCACTCACCGCAAGGGGTGAGGGTCGGCCCGCCATTGGCACAGTTGAGCGATGCGGCGAGGATCTTCGCCATCGAGGTCTTGCCGGTTCCCCGGGAGCCGACGAACAGGTAGGCGTGGTGGACCTGGTCGCGCTCGATCGCGTTGGAGAGGGTCCGGACCACGTGCTCCTGGCCGACCACCTGGTCGAAGGAGTGGGGCCGGTGGCGTCGGTATAGGGAGGTTGCCTCGCTCATCGAATCCTCCCCTGAGTGTAGAGCCGGAGCGGGACAGCCGGACCGGGCGCGACCCTCGTCCGGGGGCCTCCGGGCGGCCGTTGTACCTTGGGTCGATGCCTCCCCAGGGCACCACCGGGCGACCCCTCGCCCTGCTCCTACCGGCGGTCGTGATCGCCCTCGTCTGCCTGCTGCTCCTGGTCGTCTTCCCGATCGGCTTCCCCAACTACGACTCGGTCTACTACCTGCTCTGGGGGAAGGAGATGGCCGAGGGGATGAGCCCCGACCTGGCCCCTCCGCTGGTCCCCACCCCCCATCCGCTCTACGAGCTCTTCGGGGCGGTCGTCTCCCCGTTGGGGGACGGCGCGAGTACGGCCGCGATGGTGCTGGCCTACCTGAGCCTCGGGGCGCTGGCCTGGCTGGTCTACCGGCTCGGCTCGCTCTGGTTCGACCGGCCGACCGGGGTGCTGGCCGCGGTGGTGATCATGACCTCGGCCCCGATCCTCTCGAACGGGCTCCGCGCCTACATCGACCTCCCCTACATCGTCCTCTGCCTGGCGGCCCTGGTGGTCGAAACCAAGCGCCCGAGGGCCGGCTGGCCGGTCCTACTGCTCCTCGCCCTTGCCGGGCTGCTCCGTCCCGAGGCCTGGATCTTCTCCGGCGCCTACCTGCTCTACCTGCTGTTCAGGGTCGAGCCGAAGGAGGGCGGGGACGGCCGACGGATCGCCCTGGCCGGGCGACGGATCGACCGCCGGACGGTCGGCCTGGTGCTGCTGGCAGCCTCAGGTCCGATCGCCTGGCTGATCTTCGACCTGATCACCACCGGGGACCTGCTCTATTCGCTGACCGGCACCCGGGAGAACGTCGAGACCCTCGAACGCGACACCGGCCCGGTGGACGTCGTCCTCTATGGGCCGAGACGGCTCGGCGAGGTGCTCCAGTGGCCGGGGATGGTCGGTGGCCTGATCGGGGTCGTGTTCGGGTTCATCAAGTTGAGGGAACGCTCCCGACTGGGGATCGCCGCCGCGGTGCTGGCACTCCTTGCCTTCGCCCTGATGGGCTCGGCCGGCCTGGCGGTGATCCCCCGGTACACGATGCTCGCCGCAGCGATCCTCTCGGTCTTCGTCGCCCTCTCGATCACCGGTTGGCGATTCCTGGAGCCGAGCGATCCGTGGCGGAGGCCGTGGCAGTTCGGGGCGGTGGCGGTGGTGGCGCTCTTCGCGATCTGGCTGCCCAACCAGCTGGACCTGCTGAAGACGGTCGACCGCGACCTCGGCAATCAGGGGATAGTCGAGCGGGACCTCGAGGCCCTGGTCGACCAAGGCGCCTTCTCGCCGCTCGGCGAAGCCGACTGCCTGCCGATCTCGGTCCCCAACCACCGGGCGGTGCCGCGGCTTGCCCTCTGGCTGGACATCCGGCCTTCCCGGGTAGTCAGCGCCGCCGCCGAGGAAAGGGAGCCCCGAACCGGCTACTTCCTCGCCCCGGCCAGGCCGTTCACGATCCGGAACTTCATCCTCGACCCGGGCGACCCGGGCCGGGTCTCTAGCACCCCTCCCGCGGGATTCACCAAAGTCGCGGCCAACCGCTCGTGGGAGCTCTACCGGCGGTGTGCCGAGGTGGCGCCGCCGGTCTCGGCCGGGCCGGGTCCTGCCCCTTGAGCGGTAAGAGAGAAAAGTGGACCGTGCGGCCGCCTTCGAATTGCGGTCACCGGGCGTATCCGTGAAGTTCGGCTCTGGTCAGGTTTCCCCGTGGCACCCGTGGTCTCCGCTTAAGGCTGCTTCCTTCCGGACCTGACCTGGTTCGCGATCCTGCGTCGCACGGGACCTGACCGTCAGCGCCTCCCATCGCGTACCGACCCCGGTGGCCGGACCCTCAGAACGGCTTTCGGCCCTGCTGAAGCGGCTTGCAGGTGACAAGGCACCGCTAACTCCCCGCCTAGCACGGTCCGGTCGGGACTCTACCGCGGGGGTGGGTCCGGCGCCAGCGGCAGGGCCGGATCGGGGGGCCACACAATCGATCCCTTGGTGGGGCCAGGGTAAATACCTAATTCCTGATTGGGTTTTGTGTATTATCGTCCGTCCCGTCCGGGCAAACCGGAACGAGCGGAAACGACAGGAAGGCAACAGGAAATGAGCACCACCGACGACCTGCTGGCAAATGCCGAGCAGTACGCAGAAGGTTTCGACAAGGGCGAGCTTCCGCTCCCCCCGGCCCGGAAGGTCGCAGTGCTCGCCTGCATGGACGCTCGGCTGAACCCCCAGAAGGTGCTCGGGCTGGAAGAGGGCGACGGCCACGTGATCCGGAATGCCGGAGGGGTGGTGACCGACGACGAGATCCGCTCGCTGGCGATCTCGCAGCGCCTGCTCGGCACCGAGGAGATCATCCTGATCCACCACACCGACTGCGGGATGCTGACCTTCACCGATGAGGAGTTCTCCCAGCAGCTGGCCGATGACACGGGCGAGGCGCCCGAATGGGAGGCGCGCTCTTTCTCCGACCTGGAGGCAGACGTTCGCGACTCGGTCCGCCGAATCGAGGAGAGCCCCTACATCCCGAAGACGGACAGGGTCCGAGGTTTCATCTACGAGGTCGAGACCGGAAGGCTGCGCGAGGTCGCCTAGACCCGCCCGGCACCCAACAAAAGGAAACGGAGACTGAGATGAGCGAATACGCAAACGACGTACTGGTCGAGACCGACTGGCTGGCCGAGCACCTGGATGACGATTCGATCCGGATCGTCGAGGTGGACGAGAACCCCGACCTCTACGCCGAGGCCCACATCCCCGGTGCGATCGGGTTCGACTGGAAGGAGGACCTCCAGGACCCGGTCCGCCGGGACTTCCTCGATGCCGAGGCATTCGGCGAGCTGATGGGCTCACGGGGGATCTCCAACGACCACACGGTCATCCTCTACGGGGACCGGAACAACTGGTTCGCGGCCTACACCTACTGGTACTTCCGCTATTACGGCCACGACAACGTGAAGCTGGTCAACGGACCGAGGGAGAAGTGGATCGACGAGGGCAGGGAGACGAGCACCGAAGTCCCCTCCTACCCCGCGGCCACCTTCACCACCCAGGCAGGCGACGATTCGATCCGCGCCTACCGCGACCAGGTCAAGGACGCACTCGACGCCGATACCCGGCTGGTCGACGTCAGGAGCCCGGCCGAGTATGCCGGTGAGGTACTGGCGATGGAAGGCTACGAGCAGGAGGGCGCCCAGGTGGGAGGCCATATCCCCGGTGCCGCCTCGGTCCCCTGGGCCTCGGCCGTCGAGGAGGACGGGACCTTCAAGTCGGCCGATGACCTACGCGCGCTCTACACCGAGAAAGGCGTACTCGATGGCGAGAGCCCGGTGATCGCCTACTGCCGGATCGGCGAGCGCTCGGCCCACACCTGGTTCGTGCTCCACGAGCTCCTCGGCCAGGACGACGTCCGGAACTACGACGGCTCCTGGAGCGAATGGGGAAGCCTGGTCGGGGCCCCGGTAGCGGTGGGCGATACGCCCTGAATCTCTAGGACACCGGGTCCAACCAGCCCGGTCCCGGCCAAGTCGGGTTATAGAGTCCGCACGTGGCCGTAGATCGGACCGATACGACCTTCAGGAGCGGTGGCGACGAGTGCGCCGCCACCCTCTTCTTCCCCGCCGCGCCGGCCGAGGAGGACGTCCCGGCGGTAATCCTGGCCCAGGGGTTCACCGGCACCCGCGAGGACGGCATACCCCAGTTCGCCGAGCGGTTCGCAGAGGCCGGGATCGCTGCGCTCACGATCGATTACCGCGGCTTTGGTGATTCGGGCGGCGACGAGCGATTCGTCCTTTCGATCGAGCGCGAACTCGAGGATGTGGCCAGCGCGATCGCCTTCGTCCGCTCGCTCGACCGGATCGACCCGAGCCGGATCGGACTCTGGGGAGCCTCCTTCGGTGGTGGCCTGACGATCGAGACGGCTGCCTCCAACAGGGCGATCGCCTGCGCGATCGCCCTGGTCCCGTTCGTCGACGGCCCCTCGATGCTGGGCGCCGTACCGCCGCTGAACGCCGCCAAGCTGACCGCGAAGGCCCTGGCCGACATCGCGGCCCGAAGGCGTGGTCGCGAGCGGGTGATGGTCCCGGTCGCAGGACCCCCCGGATCGCTAGCCGCGATGACCAGCCCCGATGCCCTGCCCGGGTTCGAGGCGATCACCCCGGCCGGGTCGCGACACGGGGACGAAGTCGCTGCGGCGATCACGGTCGAAGCCCTTCGGTGGCGCCCGGGCAAGAAAGCGCCGGAGATCCGGTGCCCGATCCTCTTCCAGGTGGCAAGGAACGACCTCGACACACCGCCCGACCCGGCGGTAAAGGTCTCGGCCTCAGCGCCGAAGGGCGAGCTGAAGACCTACGACTGCGGCCACTTCGGTGTCTACCTCGAGCCCCAGTTCGAGCGGGTGGTCGAGGACCAGGTCGAGTTCCTGGGGCGCCACCTGCTCGGTGCCAGGCAGGCGGACGGAGCGGGCGCT
>CAITDZ010000163.1 GCA_903891285.1 uncultured Solirubrobacterales bacterium | reverse complement strand
GGGATGCTCGTGAGGAAGGGCGTTCGAATGTGGGACTCGGGGGTCGGCGAAGCGATGTCGAGTCCGCCCGGCAGGGCCGTCCAGATCCTCCTCGTTCTCATGGCGGTCGCTGGCGCCGTACTTCTCGGCAGAGACCGCCGCTGGGAAGTCATCCCGCTCACCCTCCCGATCGTGGTCGTCTCGGCGATCGCCGTACTCACTCTCGCCCCCCCAAGACGCAACGAAGTCCTGATGACCCTGGTGATCGTCCTGGTGGCGTATGCGATCTCGACGACCTGGCGGTGGCTCTCCCGTCCGGCCGGTCCCGGCGGCGGGCTCCCTGAGGGGGTCTCCCCGTGACACCGGTCCTGGGCTCCGTCTTCCCTCCCGAACTCTCGGCGCTTCGGATCGCTGGTCTCGTGCTTGGGATCATCCTGATCGGCTACGCCCTGCTCCGCCGCAGGACGCTCTCGAATGCGGTCGTGGTCTTCCTGGTCGCCTGTGGCCTGGGACTCCTGGTCGTCGCCGGGACCGAGTTGACCGACTGGCTGTTGTCCGCATTCTCCTTCGAGCGAGGTAACGGCGGTCGGATCCTCGGTCTGGCCGTTTTCGCGATCGTCATCCTCTTCGTCGTCTCGGTCAGGGCACTCTCCATCGGGACGAGGAACCGCAGGGAGCTGTCCGAGGCGCTCGAGGGCCTGGCTTCCGAGCAGTTCCGCGCCGACGGCCACCGGGAGGCTTTTCGGGGGAGGGTCGGGATAGTGATCCCGGCTTACAACGAGGCGGAGAATCTCGGGGAAGTACTCAACTCGATCCCGGGCGAAGTCTGTGGCCTGGAAACGGCGGTCCTGGTGGTCGACGATGGCTCCCGTGACGACACGGCCGGGGTCGCCGAGGCCCACGGCGCATTGGTGGCCCGCCACGCCGTGAACCGTGGTGGCGGGGCGGCTATGCGTACCGGATATCGGTTGATGGTCGACTCGGAGGCCGAGGTCACGGTGACCATGGACGCCGACGGTCAGCACCTGCCGGCCGAGATGGAAAGGCTCGTGGCCCCCGTACTGACCGGTGAGGTCGATGTAGCCCACGGCTCCCGGATCCTCGGGTCGGCCGAGAAGGGGCACCCGGTCAGGGAGGCCGGGATCGTTTTCTTCAACCGGCTCGTCTCACTGATCACCGGGACGAAGGTGACCGACTGCTCGAACGGTTACCGGGCCGTGAGGACGACCGTCCTCCCCCGCCTCGTGCTCAGGCAGGAACAGTTCCATACGTCGGAATTCCTGATCGAGGCGATCAAGCGGGGCATCCCGTCGGAGGAGGTCCCAGTCACGGTCGTCGCCCGAATCCACGGCAGTTCGAAGAAGCCGGCCGTCTTCCGTTACGGGGTTGGCTTCGCCAACGCGATCTTCCGCACCTGGCTCAGGTGACCCCTCGCCGTCCTCCCCGGGGCGGCGGCATACGTGTTTCGGATGGGTCCGGCAGGTAGAGCTCGGTGCCACAACGGGGGCAGACCTGAACGTAGAGCTTGACGATCTTCCGGCAGTTCGGGCACTGGCGCTCCGGCTCCGCGTCCTCGTTGCGGGTGAGCAACACGGCGACCAGTCCGATCACGGGGAGGATTGCGCCGACCAGGAACCAGATCAGGAAGGAGTTCCCTTTCGCCCTGCCGATGATCCCGGTCGCGACTCCGAAGCCGACCGCGATCGCGATCCACTCGTAGCCCACGGATCACCTACCGCATCGGGCGGTGCGAGCCGCCCCGCTCATAACGCTCGGTCGCCAGCACCCCGGGCCTGCCGATCGAACCGACCTCGGAGAGATCCCGTTCGAACGGCAAACTGGCGGTCCAGTCGAGGACCGCCCGGAACTTCCGGGCATTCCCGGGGATCTGGCTCATGTGGTAGGTCCGGGCCATCCACCAGGCAGGAAAGCCACTGAAGGTCCTCTCACCGACCATTCCCACCGCCTTGTACCGCCCGAGGTTGACGAAGGCAGCGCGGCTTCGGTACCGATACGGGGCCGGGGCACCGATACCCAGGCTGGCGGCAACGTTTCGGGCGGCCGTGGCGGCCTGTCGGACGGCATGCTGGGCGGTCGGCGCGCAGAGCCCCCCATCCGGGTCCGGCACGGCGGCAGCGTCGCCCAGGGCCCAGACCCCCTCCATTCCCTCGACCCGGAGGAAGTCGTCGACCAGGACCCGCCCGGACTCGTCGAGAGGCACCGAGAGGTTCCTCAGACTTGGGTGGGGAACGACGCCGGCCGTCCAGACCACCATCCTGGTCGGAAAAACCTCTCCCGTGGAGAGGGTGGCGGTGTCGGCAGTGACCTCCGAGAGCGTCGTGTTGAGTCGGATGTCGATCCCGCGGCCGCGAAGCTCCTTCGCCGCGTAGTCAGCCAGGACTTCGTCGATCTCGGGAAGAACGCGATCCTTTGCCTCGACCAGCATCCAGTGCATCCCGTGGAGTCGTGCCCGGGGGTAGTGACGCATGGCGTCAGCAGCGAAGTCCTGGAGCTCGGCCAGCGCCTCGAGGCCCGCGTATCCACCGCCGACGAAGACGAACCGCAGCAGTCGATCCCTCACTTCCGGGTCCTCGGTCGCGTTGGCGAGCTCGAGCGACTCGATCACGGTGTTCCGCGCCCAGATCGCGTCGGCGAGGCTCTTGAACCCAACCGCATGTTCGGCGAGGCCGGGGATGGGAAGGAATCGGGAGATCGACCCCGGGGCAAGCACCAGCTGGTCGTACCGAACCAACTCCGTCCCACCGTCATGGGTCGTGATCTCGACCTGGCGGGTCGCGGGATCGTGTCCTTCAACCACCCCGAGCTTCAGGTTTGCCCGCTTGACGATCTCCCTGAGGGGCGTGACGACGTGCCGCGGCTCGAGGGTCCCAGCCGCGGCCTCCGGCAGGAACGGTGTGTAGAGCATGAAATTGACGTCATTGGCGAGCACGAGACGCGCAGACTGGGCGGGGAGGATCGATTCGAGCCTCCGGGCGACGTTCGCACCGGCGAAACCGCCCCCAGCGATCACTACGTTCCAGGCCATCGGCCGAGTATAGGACGGCCGTTCGCGCTCCCCCGACCGCTGCCGGGCCCGGTCAGCCGAGACCGAGCGCCTGCCTCAGGATCCGATTCACCTCACCGCCGTCGGCTCGCCCCCCCGTCTCCTTCATCACCGCGCCGACCAACGCACCTATCGCCTTTTCGTTTCCGGCCCGGACTTCTTCGGCTGGCCCGGGGTTTTCCTCGACGACCTTTTCGACTATGGCCTCGAGCTCGGACGAGTCAGAGAGCTGCCCGAGGTCTTCCTCGGTGACGACCGCAACCGGGTCTATCCCATCGTCGACCATCCTCGTGAGGAGGTCCTTCGCGGTTCCGTGGGAGATCTTCTTCGCCTGGGCCATCGACGCGAGGGAGGCGAGTGCAGCGGCCTCGACCGGAACCTCGCCGAGCTCGGGGTCACCCTTGCGACGAAGCTCAGCGGCGAACTCACCGGTCAGCCAGTTGGCGGCTACCCTCGGTTCGAGGTCCGGCTCTGCGACGAGCATCGCCTCGAGGAAGGCCGCCAGCTCGGCCCGGACGGAAAGCAACTCGGCAGGGGCCTCCGGAATTCCCAGCTCATCGCGATAACGCGTCGCCTTCGCTTCCGGGAGCTCGGGGAGGGTCTTCCTCGCCTGCTCGAGCATCTCGGAATCCGGAGCCAGCGGCACGAGGTCGGGCTCGGGCAGGTACCTGTAGTCATGAGCTTCCTCCTTCGAGCGAAGAGGGTGGAGCGCACCCGTGCCCGGGTCGAAGTGGAGGGTCTCCTGGACCACCCTTTCGCCCGATGCAACCAGGCCTGCCTGGCGTTCGAGCTCCGCGGTGATTCCCTTCTCGAGGAACCTGAAGGAGTTCATGTTCTTCAGTTCGGTCTTGGTCCCGAGTTCGGAGGAACCCCGCGGCCTGATCGAAACGTTGGCATCGCACCGAAGGCTCCCTTCCTCCATGTTCACGTCCGAGACGCCGAGCTGCCTTACCGTCTCCCTGAGCAGCTGCCCCCACTCCCTCGCCTCGGAGGCTGACCGGATGTCGGGTTCGGTGACGATCTCGACCAGCGGGGTGCCGGCCCGATTGAAGTCGACCAGGGATCCGCTCGAACCCTGGATCCGGCCACTCTCGCCGATGTGGACCATCTTCGCCGCATCCTCCTCGAGGTGGGCCCGATGGATCCTCACATCCGCCAGCTCACCGGCACTCGCAAGTGGGACGTCGTACTGGCTGATCTGGTACGCCTTCGGATTGTCGGGGTAGAAGTAGTTCTTTCTGTGGAAGATCGAGTTCGGGGCGATCTCGCACCCGAGGGCCAGCGCTATCTGGATCGCATACTCGATCGCTCGCCGGTTGGGGACCGGGAGGACCCCCGGGTGGGCGAGGCAGACCGGGCAGGTGTGGGTGTTCGGTGGGTCGCCGAAGGAGAGCCTGCAACCACAGAACATCTTGGTCTCGGTCGAGAGCTGGACGTGGATCTCGAGTCCGATCACTGCTTCGAGGTCGTCTGGGAGCCCTTCGGTCATGAATTCCCGCCTCCCTCGGGTCTCTGATCGAAGCCGATTGCGGCTTCGAGCGCATGTGCCGACTCGATCAACGCCTGCTCGGCGAAGGCGGGTGCTGCCAACTGAAGGCCGACCGGCAGCTCGGGGCCTCCTTCCGGGGGCTCCGCCAGCCCGGCGGGGATCGAGATCGCCGGAATGCCGGCGAGCGACATCGGGACCGTGAACAGGTCGTTCAGATACATCGACCAGGGGTCGGAGGTCTTCGCCCCCAGCCCGAAGGCGACCCCGGGGGTGGTTGGGGTCGCGATCAGGTCCACCTCGGAGAAAGCTGCCTCGAAATCGCGCACGATCAAGGTCCGCACCTTCTGGGCCGTGCCGTAGTACTGGTCGTAATACCCGGAGGAAAGGGCGTAGGTCCCCAGCATGATCCGGCGTTTTACCTCCGGACCGAAGCCTTCACCCCGAGTCCTCTCGTACATCTCGACCAGGCTGTCTGCCGGCACGCGGAGGCCGTAACGGACCCCGTCGTAGCGGGAGAGATTGGTCGAGGCCTCGGCCGGTGCAATGACGTAGTAGGCCGAGATCCCCAACTCGGCATGGGGAAGTTCGATGTTCCGAATCGTGCCGCCGAGGCGCTCGACGGTTTCCAGTGCCTCGGCAAACCGGTCGGCTACGCCTTGTTCGACCCCAACCTCCAGGAAATCCCGTGGGACCCCGATGGTGATCCCCTCTAGGTCACTTGCCGTCGGTCGCGAAAGCCCCCCCGGTATCCCGGTCGAGGTCGAGTCACGTGGATCGAGGCCCTCGACCACCGAGAGGAGCTCGGCCGCGTCGGCGACCGAGTGGCCGAAGGTCCCGCACTGGTCGAGCGAGGAAGCGAAGGCGATCATCCCGAAGCGGGAGACCGCTCCGTAGGTCGGTTTCAGGCCGACGATTCCACAGAGTGCCGCCGGCTGACGGATCGAGCCACCGGTATCGGTGCCCAACGCCCAGGGTGCTGCCCCAGCGGCCACCGCCGCCGCCGACCCTCCCGAAGAACCGCCGGGCACCCGGGTCCGGTCCCAGGGGTTCAGAACGGGACCGTAGGCTGAGTTCTCGTTCGAGGAACCCATTGCGAACTCGTCCATGTTCGTCTTGCCGAGGATCGGCAGCCCAGTCGCCCGGAGCCTGTTGACAGCCGTTGCGTCGAATGGCGGGACGTAGCCCTCGAGGATCCTCGAGCCGGCCGTGGTCGGCAGGCCTTCGGTGCAGAAGATGTCCTTGACGGCGACCGGCGCCCCCGCGATCCGCTGACCGGCATCACCCTGATCGGTGCAGAGGTACGCGTTGAGGGTCTCGTCCCCGGCCCGCTCAGCCCAGAAGGCCAGGCACTCCGCCCCATCGAGTTCGCCCGAGCCGATCGCCTCCCCCGTAGCGCAGGCGGAAAGCCCCCCAAGCGGCTCGCCAGCCACCGCTCAGCCCTCGGTCTTCGGGGACGGGACCAGAAAGGCCCCATCCTCGGTGCTGGGTGCCGATGCCAGTGCCTGCTCGGGCGTCAGCTCCTCACCGGGTACGTCGTCCCTCAGGACGTTCTCCAGGGGTACTACGTGGGTCGTCGGCTCGACACCCTCGGTATCCACCGCGAGCAGCCGGTCGACGTGGTCGAGTATCGAAGAGAGCTCGTCTGCCAGGGCCCCGACCTCGTCCTCGCCCAGTTCGAGGCGTGCGAGCCGGGCGACATGGACTACCTGGTCGCGGTCGATCACCGGCCTGAGTCTAGTCCAGCAGGTGCAGTCGGGACGGCTAGTTCTCCCGCGAAACGGTGGTCCAGGCCGCGCCGGAAGCGACCAGCATTCCACCCAGGGTGACGTAGAACCCGAGGTCGAACCCAGGCTCCGGTGGGAACACGTCCTTGCCCACCAGGATCAGCGTGAGGGCGCTCCCGAGCAGGCAGAAGGTCGTCTGCCAGACGACCGGCAGGTCGGTCTTCCTTGTGAAGAAGAGGACGATCGGTTCGAGGAGGGCCATCGCGCCTGCAATCAGCAGCAGTACCTTCAAGGCCGAGAGCGTCTCGTACCCGGTTTGGCCCGCCGACCAGTCGAGACCGAGACCGACGAACACGGCAGCCCCTCCGATCCCGACGAGGAGGTCTATCGGCATCACCGGGTTATGGGCCCTCGCGCCGATCACCTTCGGGACCCCGCGGCCTTGACGGTGTTGGCGAGGAGCATCGCGATCGTCATCGGACCGACTCCCCCGGGTACCGGAGTGATTGCACCGGCGACTTCGGCGACCTGCTCGAACTCGACATCGCCGACCAGCCCGTCGTCCGTTCGGTTGATCCCGACGTCGATAACCGTCGCCCCCTCCTTGACGAAATCCGCCCCCACGAGGCCCGGCACCCCGACCGCAGCGACCAGGATGTCGGCCCGTCGGCAGACGCCGGGAAGGTCCACGGTTCGGGAGTGGCAGGCAGTCACAGTGGCATTTCGGTCGAGGAAAAGGCTGATCAGGGGGCGCCCGACCAGGTTAGAGCGCCCGATCACCACCACCTCCTTCCCTTCGATCGCGATGCCCGACCTGTCGAGGATCTCGATCACCCCTGCGGGAGTGCAGGGGACCAGCCACGGCGAGCCCGATGCGAGCCTGCCCTGATTCTCCGCGGTGAGGCCGTCGACATCCTTCATTGGATCGATCGAAGCGATGACCGGCCCGGCGTCGAGGCCGTCCGGGAGGGGGAGCTGGACGAGGATCCCGTCGACTTCATCTTCGCCATTCAGGTCCCTGACGATCTCCTCGAGCTCGGACTGTCCGACGGTCCCGGGTACCGCCCGATGGACCGATTCGATCCCGACCTCCTCGCAGGCCCTGTGCTTGTTCGAGACATAGACCTCGGAGGCCGGGTCATCGCCGACCAGGACGGTGGCGAGGGCCGGAGCCCTTCCGATTGTGGCCGACAGCTCGCCAACCTCTCCGGCCACGTCGGAACGCACCGCCCCGGCGATCGCCTTGCCATCGAGGATTCGTGCGTCCGGGGTCATCCGGCCCTCCGGACCAGCGGGGCATACTCGGCCATCAGCTTTCTCTCAGTGCCATCGGCGGCGAACCGGACGACGATCAGGCCTCCCGGTTCGGTTCCGATCACCACGCCCTCCCCGAAGCTCTCGTGCTCGACATCGTCGCCGATAGAAACCGCCGGTATCTCGCCGGGATCACGGGGTTGGGGGCGAGCGATCGGCATCGACGGCTCGCCTCGCACCAACCCGGGTACCCCGTAGCTCCTGAGCGCCCGGGCTGGCCGCTCGGGCTCCGCACGTTCGACCAGTTCCTCGGGAACCTCGTCGAGGAAGCGGGAGGGGCCACCCGACTCGCCGTGGAATCCCCGGGCAACGGCCCAGGTCATGACCAGGCGCTTCCGGGCCCGTGTCATGCCGACATAACAGAGCCTTCGCTCCTCCTCCTCCCCGCCCTCGTCCAGTGACCTGGCATGAGGGAACAGCCCCTCTTCGCATCCGATCACGATCACCGAATCGAATTCGAGTCCCTTTGCGTTGTGGAGGGTCATCAGGCTGAGGGTCTCGCCCTCCTCACGATCCTGTTCGCGGTCGGTCAGCAGCGCTATCTGCTCCAGGAATCCTTCGAGCGCCGAGGTCTCGGGGTCACCCTCCCCCGTCTCGGTCAGGTCGAACTCGCGCGCAACCGAGACCAGCTCCTCCAGGTTCTCCAGGCGGCCCTGCGCTTCGACCGAACGTTCGGCCTCCAGGGCCTCGGCGTAACCCGTATCCCGGAGGACCGACTCGATCAGCTCTGCCACCGATCCGGAATCGGCCTTCTCCCGGAGCTCCGACATCGTCTGTTGAAAGGCATCGAGGGACTTGACTGCGGCCGAACCGAGGCCCGGGATCCTCTCGGGCTCCGAAGCGACGTCCCAGATCGGTTCTCCGAGGGTGTTGACATGGGCCATCACCCGTCCGAGCGAGGTCTTCCCGATCCCGCGCCGCGGAGTGTTGACGATCCTGGCGAAGGCGACCGAGTCGGCGGGGTTCGCCAGGTACTGGAGGTAGGCGATCACGTCCTTGACCTCGGCCCGATCGTAGAACTTCGTCCCGCCGACCACCCGATACCTGAGGCCATAGCGGACGAGGGTGTCCTCCAGGACCCGGCTCATTGCGTTGGTCCGATAGAAGACGGCGACCTCGTCGAGACCGCCCTCGGAGAGGGCCGCCAGCTTCTCGACCCGGTCGGCCACCCACCTGGCTTCTTCGTGCTCGTCTCCGAGTCCGGTGACCTCCACCGGTTCGCCCTCGCCCTCATCGGTCCAGAGTTCCTTCGGGCGACGATCGCGGTTCCGGCGGACCACTTCGTTGGCGGCGGAGAGGATGGTCTGTGTCGATCGGTAGTTCTGTTCCAACTTGACCACGCCGGCCTGCGGGAACTCCCGCTCGAAGTCGAGGATGTTCCGGATGTCGGCATTTCGGAATCCGTAGACCGACTGGTCCTCGTCGCCGACGACGGTCAGGTTGCCTCGCTCGCCGACCAGCTGGACCAGCAGCCGGTACTGGGCGTGGTTCGTGTCCTGGTACTCGTCCACCAGCACATGGCGAAAGGTCGAGCGCCACCTCTCCCTGACATCGTCGAACTGCTCGAGCATCTGGACGGTACGGACGAGGAGATCATCGAAATCCATGGCATTGCTTTCGGCCATCCTCTGCTCGTATAGCTCGTAGACATCCGCGATCTGCTCTTCGAAAGGGGCCCGGGCCGACGACGCGAACGCTTCGGGGGAGACCAGCTCGTTCTTCGCCCCCGAGATCCGTCGCTTGACCGACTTCGGCGGCAGCTCCTTCGGGTCGAGGGAGAGCTCCTCCATGACCCTCTTGACCATTCGAACCGAATCGGCCTCGTCGTAGATCGTGAAGGAGCGTGTGTACCCCAGCAGCTGTGCATCGACACGGAGCATCCGCGCGCATGCCGAGTGGAAGGTCGAGACCCACATTCCTGCCGCCGTCCGGCCGAGCAGACCGGCGACCCGCTCCCGCATCTCGTCCGCTGCTCGATTGGTGAAGGTGATCGCGAGGATCTCGCTCGGCCTGGCCCTTCCCGTGTCCAGCAGGTGGGCGATGCGGTGGGTGAGGACCCGGGTCTTTCCGGAACCGGCTCCGGCAATCACGAGCAGCGGTCCCTCGCCGTACTCCACGGCGCGCCTCTGCTCGGGATTGAGGTTCTCTACGGCTGCTGACGCCTCCACCAACCGAGGATACCTGCGGTAGAGGCGCGTCAGCCCCCGGCCGGGGAGGGTCCCTTCCGCTGGGGAGGGCTTTCCAGCGGAGCGTCGCGTGGGGGCCTCCCTGACAGCTCGGCCACCTCCCGCTCGAGTTCGGCGATTCGCTCCGAGAGCGCCTGGACCGCCTCCTGGATCGGATCCGGAAGGTGGATCCAGTCGGCGTCGGGACCCTCTGGCCTCCGACCCTCGACCCGGACCGTGTGACCCGGGTTCCCGACAACGGTTGCGTTCGGCGGGACGTCCTCGATCACGACCGCATTGGCCCCGATCTTCGCCCCATGACCAACCCGGACCGGACCGAGCAGCTTGGCTCCTGATCCGATCGTGACGTTGTCCTCCACCGTCGGATGTCGCTTTCCGGTCTCGAAGCCGGTTCCCCCGAGGGTGACCCCCTGGTAGATGGTTACGTCGTCGCCGAGCTCTGCCGTTTCGCCGATCACCACTCCGGATCCGTGGTCGACGAAGAAGCGCCTGCCGATCTTCGCCCCCGGGTGGATCTCCACCCCGGTCACCGCACGCGCGAGCCAGGAAACCAGGAAGGGGAGGAAGGGAACTCCGGCCTCCATCAAGTAGTGGGCCAAACGGTGGGCCAGTACCGCCTGCACACCCGGCCAACCGGCGGCGATCGTTGCATCCGAAACCCCTTCGGTCGCCGGGTCGCGCTCCCGGGCAACCTCGAGCTCCTCCCGGAAGACGGCCCCGGAAGTAGCCAGCTCTTCCATTCGTTTCCTCCCTTGCCGATCCACGGGAGTCACCGGATCAAGGGGCGAAGAACGGAAGGGACATGTAGCGATCACCCGAATCGCAGATGACGGTGACGATCCGTTTTCCGGCGAACTCGGGGCGGGCGGCCACCTCAAGGGCAGCGGCGACGTTCGCCCCGGCCGAGATCCCGCCGAGGATGCCCTCTTCGGATGCCAGTCGGTGCGAGGTCGCAATCGCCTCATCGTCGTCGACCTGGATGATTTCGTCGACCAGGTCGAGATCCAGGACCTCGGGCACGAATCCGGCGCCGATCCCCTGGAGGCGGTGTGGACCCACACGGCCGCCGGAAAGGACCGGGGAGCCGGCCGGTTCGACGGCGATCAGCTTTGCGTCCGAATCCTGCTCGCGCAGGTATCGCCCTACTCCGGTGATCGTCCCGCCGGTCCCGACCCCGGCTACGAAGGCCCCGATCTCACCCTTCGTGTCGGCCCAGATTTCCGGCCCAGTGGTGCGAAAGTGGGCTTCGGGGTTCGCCGGATTGGAGAACTGGAGAGGCATGAACCCATCCCTCTCGGCAGCGATCTGACGGGCAAGGTCGACCGATTCATCCATTCCCCCGGTGGTTTCGGTCTCGATCACGGTCGCGCCATAAGCCCGGAGGAGCTTTGCCCGCTCCCGACTGAGGCCCTCCGGCATGGTTACGACCAGCTCGTATCCCCGAGCCGCACAGATCATCGCCAGGGCGATGCCGGTGTTGCCACTGGTCGCCTCGACCACCACCGACTTCCCCCGTTCGAGCTTTCCCTCGGCTTCTGCCGCACCGATCATCGCCGCCCCGATCCGGTCCTTGACGGACCCACCGGGATTGAAGTACTCGAGCTTCCCGCAGACGTCGGCCTCGAGGCCCTCTCCGAGGCGGGCCAGCCAGACCAGCGGGGTTCCCCCGACGGTTGCAGATGCCTGCGGGGCGATCAAATGAAGTACATCCCCGATCGGGCCTCGGCCGACTCCCTCTCGAGGATGTCGGCCACCGTCGTCGATCCGAACACCGACCGCAGGGACTCGACCCCCTCTTCCCAGATTCCACCGGCCTCCTCGGCCTCCTGGCCGATCACTCCGTCGAGGGCCTGGACGACCTCGAGGACGGTGATCTCCTCGGGCGGACGAGCCAGGGTGTAGCCGCCCTTGCTTCCGCGATGGCTCTCGAGGAAGCCGGAGCGCCTCAGGGTCGAGAACAGCTGCTCGAGGAACTGCTCGGGGACCGCCCTTCGCTCGGCAAGCTCCTTGACCGGGACTGGATGCTCACCGGAGCGAGCGAGTTCCGCCAGGGCAACGACCGCGTAGCGCGACTTTGAAGTGACCGAGATCATCTAGGGCCTTTCTACAGCAGGCAGGAAGCCGGTCAGGCTTCCTCACCTTCGCGGGAGGCGATCCTGCCAAGAGCGTCATCGATTCGGCTCACGGTCTCCTCCCTGCCCAGAGCCGCCACAGACTCGAAGATCCCCGGGGATACCGTCGTCCCGGTGATCGCAACCCGTACCGGCTGGTAGACCTTTCCGGCCGAAAGGCCGAGTCTCTCGGGAAGGGGCTCGAGCGCCTTCTCGACCGATTCCGGTCCGAAATCCCCCAGAACCGCAAGGGCCTCGCGAGCGGCCTCGAGGGCCGTCAGGGCATCACCCTTCATCACCTTGCGCCATGCCTTGGGGTCATCGACGGGAGGCTCGAAGAGGAAGGCGATCAGTGGCCACACTTCGCCAAGCGTCTGGGCCTTCTCCTGGGCGATCGCACAGGCATCGACCAACGGCTGGTCGGGTTCACGATCGAGAAAGGTCGCTACGGCTTCGACGTAGGCCTCCGGGGGCATCGCCCTCATGTACCTGCCGTTCAGCCATCGCAGTTTCTTCTCGTCGAACACCGCGGAAGACTTCCCGATCTCCTCGGGTCGGAAGCGATCGATCAGCTCCTGCCGATCCATCACGGTCTCGTCGTCTTCCGGCCCCCATCCGAGCAGGGCGAGGTAGTTGACCACTGCATCCGCAAGGTAGCCCTCGTCCCTCAGGCCCTGAACCGATGCCGCCCCCTTCCGCTTGGAGAGCTTCTTGCCGTCGGTCCCGTGGATCAACGGGGCATGGGCGTACTCCGGAACCTTGGCGCCAAGTGCCTCGAGGACCTTCTGCTGCTTCTGGGTATTCGAGAGGTGGTCGTCCCCCCGGATCACGAGGTCTACCTCCATCGCGGCGTCGTCAACCGCTACTGCGAGGTTGTAGAGCGGTGACCCATCGGCACGGGCAATGACGAAGTCGTCGAGGCTCCGGTTCGGGAAACGAATCTTCCCCCTGACCAGGTCGCGGACGACCTCCTCCCCTTGGTCGTCGACCCGGAGGCGAACCGCCCCCTCGCCATCTTCCGACGGCGTCCCCCGATAGCCCCGGTCGGCTCCCTCCTTCTCCTTCCATTCGCGGACGTCCTCCGCAGTACTGGTGTCGTGGTAGGCGAGCCCCCGTTCGACCAGTTCCCTGACCGCCTCCCTGTGGGCCGCTTCGCTCTCGCTCTGGAAAACAACATCGCCGTCCCAGTCCAGGCCGAGCCACTCGAGAGCCTCGATTATCTGGGCGACGTTCTCCGGGGTCGAGCGCTCGGCGTCGGTGTCTTCGATCCGGAGGAGGAACGCACCATCGGCATGTCGGGCAGCCAGCCAGTTGTAGAGTGCCGTCCTCGCCCCACCGATGTGAAGTTCCCCGGTGGGTGAAGGCGCGAATCTGACCCGGAGGTCTCTGCCAGCCGTGCTCATCGGAGCCCATGTTTCCACAGCAGGAGGCCTCGACAAGGCCGTGGGTCGGGGCGAGGAGCTCGGCTGCGAGGCGATTCAGATCTTCAACCAGAGCCCGCGGATGTGGAGGGCGACGGCATACGAAGAGGATGACTTCCTTGCATTTCGGGAACGGATGGACACCTCCGGGATCGAGAGCGTGATCATCCATGCCGTCTACCTGATCAACTGCGCCACCCCGGACAGGGAACTCGCATCGAAGTCCCGCAAGTCCCTGACTCACGCCCTGAGGATCGGTGACGCGATCGGTGCCGACGGGGTGGTTCTGCACCCCGGAGCACGCAAGGACGCGCCACTGGAGCCGGCGATCAAACGGGCCGGAAAGGTGATCTCGGCCTCCCTGTCGGACTCGGAAGGCTGCCCGGTCCTGATCGAGCAGATGGCCGGACACAAGGGAATCCTCGGCACAACCTTCGAGGAGGTCGAGGCGATCACCGAGGCTGCCGGTGGCGATGATCGAATCGGGCTCTGTCTGGATTCCTGCCACCTCTTCGCCGCCGGGTACGACGTCAGGACCCCGGATGACCTCGGGCTCGTGCTCGACGAGGTGGACCGGAGGGTCGGTCTCGAACGCCTTCGGGCACTCCACGTGAACGACTCCCGCGAAGGCCTCGATTCGCGAAGGGACCGCCATGCGGACCTCGGGGCCGGGGAGATCGGCGACCGGGGCATGGCCTGCTTCCTCTCCGCCCCTGAGTTCGAAGGGCTCCCGGCGACGATGGAGACCCCCGGACCGGACAAGACGGGTCCGACCGCCGACGACGTCGCCCACGCCTTCGAGCTCCGGAAGAAGGGGCTTGCATCGAGGCGGAGGAAGGCTGCGAGGCAGAAAAAGGCCCGGGGCCGGTAGCCTCGCTCCGAACTATCGGGGGGCGACCTTCCCCGGGAAGGGAGTTCCAGATGACTGGATCGAGCGATCTGACGGGTGCTGCGAGGGCCTCCTACGACTTCATGACCGAGCCGGCGACCGTGCGCGAGCTGCCGACCCGGGGAATACCGCCGCGGGAGGCGCTCGAGGCAGTCCAGTCCGAGGTCCTGCTGGACGGCGATCCCTGGAAAAACCTGGCCACCTTCGTCACCACCTGGATGCCCCCGGAGGGACGGATGGTGATCGAGGAGAACCTCTACCGAAACTTCATCGATCACGCCGAGTATCCGAGGACGGCTGAGATAGCCCGCCGTTGCGTCCGGATCCTCCACGGACTCTTCCACGGTGTCGGCGAGCCCGAGTGCCCCGGCGCGGCCTGTGCCGGTTCATCGGAAGCGGTGATGCTCGGCGCCCTGGCGATGAAGTGGCGGTGGCGGGAACGCAGGCAGAAGGAGGGCAAGCCGATCGACGCCCCGAACCTCGTCTACGGGGCGGATGTCCACGTCGTCTGGGACAAGTTCTGTCGGTACTTCGACGTCGAGCCGAGACAGGTGAACCTGCCGAAGGGCGAAACCACCGTCCCCCCCGACGCACTACGTGACCAGATCGACGAGAACACGGTCGGTGTCGTCGCGGTCGCCGGCACGACGTTCACCGGAGAGTGCGGCGACATCGAGGGCATCGACGCGATGCTCAGGGAGCTTGCAGGAAAGGGACTCGAAGTCCCGATGCACGTCGACGCAGCCAGCGGGGGCTTCGTCTTTCCTTTCTCGCACCCGGACTTCAAATGGGACTTCAGGCTCGAGACGGTCAAGTCGGTCAACACATCCGGGCACAAGTTCGGCCTGGTCTATCCCGGTGTCGGCTGGCTCGTGTTCAGGGACGACAAGCAGCTGCCGGAGGAGCTCGTCTTCTACGAGGACTACCTCGGGGAGAAGGATCCGACCTTCACCTTGAATTTCTCGGGCAGCAGCTCGTTCATCCTGGCCCAGTACTTCAACTTCCTCCACCTGGGCAGGGTTGGCTACGAAGCCGCAGTCCAGGCGATGGATACGAATGCCGCCGCCCTGGCAAAGGGACTCGACGCAATTGATGGAGTCGAGAACGTCGAGCTGAAGGCCCCCGCCCTTCCACTGGTCATCGCCAGAGTTTCCGAAGGAGAGCCCTTCAGCGAGGACGACCTGGTCGGTGAGCTCGCCCGTCGGAGGGGATGGCTCGTACCGGCCTACGAGCTGCCGCCGGACAGCGACGACATCCGGATCATGCGGATGCTCGTGAAGATCGACCAGACCCGCGAGCTGGTCGACGCCCTGGTGGCCGATTTCGGCGCATCGGTCGAGTTCCTCCGAAAGCGCGGAAAGGGCGAGGGCAAGACCCCCGCCCACACCGGTGTCGGCTACTAGGTCAGCCTGACCGTCAGCTGATCTTCATCCCCGAGATGGCCCGGGCGATCACCAGCTGCTGGATCTCCGCGGTGCCCTCGAAGATGTCGTAGATCTTCGCGTCCCGGTGCATCCTCTCGACCGGGTACTCACGGGTGTATCCGTTCCCGCCGAGGATCTGGATCGCCCGTTCCGTCGTCCAGACTGCGACCTCACCTGCCTTGAGCTTGGACATCGAGCCTTCGGCGTTCTCGAACGGAATCTGGTTCCGCCCCATCCAGGAGGCGCGCCAGACGAGCAGCCTGGCGGCGTCGATCTCGGTCTTCATCTTGGCGAGGGTGAAGGCGATCGCCTGGTTCTCGATGATCGGCCGTCCGAACTGGACCCGCTCCTTTGCGTAGTCGAGCGAGTACTCGTAAGCAGCCCGGGCGATTCCGAGGGCCTGGGCACCGACGGTCGGACGGCTCGCCTCGAAGGTGGCCATCGCGGCCTGAGACTTCGACTTCTTGCCCTCCCGGACCCTCGCAAGACGCTCGTCGAGCTTCTCCTTGCCGCCCAGGAGGTTGGCTCCCGGGACCCGGCAGTCGTCGAGGTGTACGTCGGCGGTGTGGGATGCCCGAATGCCGTGCTTCTTCACCTTTGCCCCCTGCTCGATGCCAGGGGTATCGATCGGGATGACGAAGGCGGCGTGGCCACGAGAGCCGAGGTCGCGGTCGACCGAGGCGACCACGACATGGACGTCGGCAATACCGCCGTTGGTCGCCCAGGCCTTCTGACCGTTCAGTACCCACTCGTCCTTCGCCTCGTCGTACTTTGCGGTGGTCCGCATGGCGGAAACATCCGAGCCCGCGTCTGGCTCGGACGAGCAGAACGCAGAGATCTTGAGGTCACCCTCGGTCCCAAAGCAGCGTGGGATCCACTCCCCGATCTGCTCGGGCGTGCCCTGGCCGAGGATCGCGACCGCGGCGAGGGTGCTCCCGAAGATCGACATTCCGAGTCCGGCGTCGCCCCAGAAGATCTCCTCGTTGACGAGGGGGAGCGTGAGCCCGGTCGGGTCGGCAAAGAGCTGAGCCATGCCGTCGAAGCCGTAGAGGCCGATCTTCGCGGCCTCCTCGACGACCGGCCACGGGAACTCCTCCCGTTCGTCCCACTCATGGGCGGCTGGCCTGAGGACGCTCTCGGCGAACCCATGGGCCCACTCCTGGAGGTCCTTCTGGTCCTGGTTCAGCTCCATCGAGAAGGTCGGCTGGGCCAAGTCACCATTTGTGGCGGCGGCGCCGTTCTCTGCAGCTTCGGAGGCTTCGGTCGTCTCGGTGCTGGTTTCAGTGCTCATGGCTACAGGGTACTAGCGAGCCCCAACGGATCGTCCTGACCTCGGGACCTGAATGTGCCCTTCAGGCCGCCCGGGTGAGCTCTTCCTGGGGTCCCAGGATCTCGTCCAGTTCGGCCATCAGTGCAGCCGATCTCACCACCCGGTAGTCGGGACCGAGGCGGAGCTTGGTCTGGCGACTCGGTCCGACCACCAGGAGGTTCACGTCGATGTCGCCTCGATGGTGTTCGAGCAGGGCCTTGACGTCCTCGAGGGCATCGGCAGAAAAGCGTTCCTCGTCGACCCGGAGGGTCAGCGGCTCACTCCGCTCCTCGATCCGCTTCTTGGCCTCGGCCACCTGGTCGGGGTCGGGTTCGAACCGATTCGCTCCCTGGACCACCAGCTTGGTCCCCCGGTCGGTGTGGTCGACCCTCCCCTTCACCAGCACCACCGAATCGGGCTGGATCGCCCCGGTCTTCGCCGACTCGTCGGGGTTGAAGACGAGCAGTTCCACCTCCGCCTCGACGTCGGAGAGCGTCGCGAAAGCGATCTGGCGTCCGGACCGGGTCCGGACCTTGCGGTACTCGGTGACGAGGCCGCCGACCGTGACCCACTCATCGTCTCTTCGATCCGGGAGTTCCGAGATCGGACAGTCTGCCTCGACTGCCAGGGCCTCGCGGAGGCCGTCCAGCGGGTGGGCCGAAAGGTAGGTGCCGAGGGTCTCCTTCTCGAGTGCCAGGAGGTCCGACTCCTCGAACTCCTCCTCAGTTATCGCAGGGTGGGCTGCGCTGCCCCCGAAGTCCTCTCCCCCCTCCTCCATGTCGAAGAAGGAACCCTGCCCTGCAACCGAATCGGCCTGCACCCGGCTTCCGGACGCCTGGGCCTCCGGAAGCACCTCGAGCATCCCCTTTCGCGAGCCTGGCAGGGAATCGAGCGCTCCGCACATGACGAGGCATTCGAGGGCCTTCTTGTTGACCGCCCTGGCATCGACCCGTTCGCAGACGTCCCAGAGGGACTCGAACTCCCGTTCCTCGCGAGCGGCGATGATCGCCTCGACCGCGGCATGACCCACGTTCTTGACCGCGTCCAGCCCGAAGCGGATCCCCTCATCGGTAACCACGAACCCATGGTCGGACTGGTTGATGTCGGGCGGCAGGACGGCGATCCCCATCTCGGCGCAGCGACCGATGAAACGCGGAACCTTGTCCTTGGTGTCCATCACCGAGGAGATCACGGCCGCCATGAACTCGGCGGGGTAGTTCGCCTTGAGCCATGCGGTCCTGTAGGCGATCATCGCGTAGCTCGCCGCGTGGGATTTATTGAAGGAGTAGTCGGCGGCGCTCTCCATCGTCTTCCAGAGACGGTCGGCGACGGCCCGGTCGGTCCCCGAAGCTGCCGCCCCATCCATGAACTCGTCCCTCAGTTCCTCCATCTTGTCGCGGAGCTTCTTGCCGATCGCCTTGCGCAGGTCATCGGCCCGGGCAGGGTCGAATCCGGCGATCCGGACCGCGATCGCCATCAACTGCTCCTGGTAGACGAGACATCCGTAGGTGGCCTCCGTTATCTCCCTGAGGCGCTCGTCCTCGTAGAAGACGGCCGAGGGGTCGGCCTTGCCCTCGGCGTAGCGGGGGATTTCCGACATCGCTCCGGGCCGATAGAGGGAAACCAGGGCGACGATGTCGTCGAACCGCGTCGGCACGACCTTCTTCATCGCCTCCCTCATGCCGTCCGACTCGAGCTGGAATACGCCGGTCGAGTCACCGCGGGCGAGCATCTCGTAGGTCTTCAGGTCATCCAGCGGTATCTCGAGGATGTCGATCTCTTCGCCCCGCGAGCGCCGGATGATGTCGAGTGCATCGTCGATCACATCGAGGTTCCGCAAGCCCAGGAAATCCATCTTCAGCAGCCCGATCTGCTCCACTGGCCCCATCGGGTACTGGGTCACCGTCTTGTACTGCCGGACCGGCTTGCCGTTCTCGTCCCTCATCGGCTCGGCGGAACGATCCTCGACAAGCTGGAGTGGGACCACCTGCTTGAGCGGGGTACCAGAAATGACTACGGCCGCGGCGTGGATCGAGGTATTACGGATCTTCCCCTCCAGCCCCCGAGCGGTGTCGATCACCTTTCGGGCGTCCTCCTCGGCGTCGTAGGTGCCGCGCAGGTCGCCTCCCGGGGCGAGGCACTCCTCGAAGGTCGGAGAGCGCCCCATCACGGGCTCCGGGATCTGTTTGGCCAGCTGGTCACCGAACTGGTAGTCGAAACCGTGCACCCGGGCCGCATCGCGAATCGCTGCCCGGGGGGCCATCGTGTTGAAGGTGATGATCTGGGCGACCGAGTCCTGGCCGTACTTCTCGGTCACGTACCTGATCACCTCGTCCCTGCCACGGACCGAGAAATCGATATCGATGTTGGGCATGCTCCTCCGGCCCGGGTTGAGGAACCGCTCGAAGAGGAGGTCGTGCTCGAGGGGGTCGATGTCGGTTATGCCCAGGGCAAAGGAAACGATCGAGCCGGCCGCCGAACCACGTCCCGGTCCGACCGAGATTCCCTGCTCCCTTGCGTGCCGGACGAAGTCCCAGACGATCAGGAAGTAGGACGGAAAACCCATCTTCGAGATCACTGCGAGCTCGGTCTCCATCCGCTCGATCGCCTCGGCCGGGGTCGGGTCGCCGTAACGCTCGCGAAGGCCCTCGAAGGCAACCTCGCGAAGGAAGTCACCGGGCTCGGACCCATCTGGGGTCGGGAAGTCGGGCACGAGCACCTGTCCGAGTGGGATCTCGATCTCGACCCGCTCGGCGATCTCGAGGGTGGAGGGCACCGCATCCGGCCACTCCGCGAAGGACTCGGCCATCTCATCTGCGTCCTTCAGGTAGTACTCGTTGGTGTCGAAGCTCATCTTCGGCTGGTCGAGGGTCGACTTCGTCTGGACGCAGAGCAGGGCACGGTGGTTGTCGAAGTCCTGCCTGGTCAGGTAGTGGACGTCGGCCGTCGCGACGAGGGGGCGCCCGACTTCACGGGCAACCCTGGCGATCTCCTCGTTTGCGAAATCCTGGTCCTCGATCCCGTTCTTCTGGACCTCCAGGTAGACCTGGTCAGGACCGAAGACCTGGATCAGGGCATCGAGGTGTTCGCGGGCCTCGTCGGGCCTTCGTTCGACGATCCGGCGCACGAAACGGGACTGGAGGCAGCCGGTCAGGGCGACCACGCCCTCCGAATAACGCTCGAGAAGCTCTAGGTCCGTGTGGGCCTTTCCCTTGTTGAAGCCTTCGAGGAAGGCGTCGGAGCTGAGGGCGACCAGGTTCCGGAATCCGACGTTGCTGACCGCCAGGAGCGTCAGGTGGTTTCGCTCGTACCTTCCGGCTTCCGAGAGTGCCGTCCGGTCGTCGACGAAGTAGGCCTCGATCCCGAGGATCGGTTTCACCCCCTGGTCGAGGCAGGCCGAATACATGTCCACGGCGCCGTTCATGACGCCATGGTCGGTAAGGCCCAGGGCCGGCATCTCGAGTTCGGCTGCCCGGGCTGCCATCTGCCCGATGTTGCAGGCCCCGTCCAGCACCGAGTGCTCGCTGTGGACGTGCAAGTGGGCTACCTGCGCTTTTCCGGGAGTCGACCCTGCCACCCGTCAATGATCGCAATCGGTCCCGACGAAATCGGGCGGACAGGGATGCTCGGGCGTTCCGGATTCGCTCTTTGGGAAGAGTTCCCCGTGGCACCGATCCACCGCCGCTACGATCGGGGCGATACCCGATGGAAACGATCATCTTCCTCCGCCACGGGCAGGCCGAAGACGACGACGGCAGTGGAGATGCTGCCCGGCCCCTGACGGGGAAAGGGGTCCGTCAGGCCGAAGTCGCCGGTCGGGCCCTCCGCTCGCTCGGCCTGATCCCGGACCTCTGCCTCTCCAGTCCCAGGACGAGAGCGATCGAGACCGCACGTGGCGCCTGCAAGACACTTGGCCTAGAGCCGGTCATCGACGAGGGACTCGGAGTCGGTGAGTTCGACGCGAAAGGGCTGGCGGCCGGCCAGGGCTGCGTCCTCCTGGTCGGACATGAGCCCTCGTTCTCGGCCGAGGTGGCGAGGCTCACCGGGGGTTCGGTACGGGTGAGGAAGGGTGGGATAGCCGTCGTTCGGGGTTCAGGCCTCGAGATGCTGGCCGGGCCGGACCTCCTCGCCCTGGCCGGCTGACTCCCTGTCAGGGCCAGCCTCAGGCACAGACCCAGGCACCGGGACCGGCGCTCTCCCAGATCAATCCGGCAATCCGGTCCTGCTCGGCTTTCGATGCCTGGTGGGGAAGGCCTTCGCCGCCGTAGGCCTCCCAGGTCGATGGAATGATCTGGTAGGCACCTCCGGCCCCACTGCTCGGGTTGAGTGCCGAGTAATTGCCCCCGGACTCGCACATGACGATGTAGGTAGGGATCGCGTAGGGACCACCGGCGAAGTTCGCGGCCCCGCTGCCCGAGTCGAGTTCCGACTCGATCCGCGTCACCTCGTCCTCGAGCTCGTCGATCTTCCTCTCCCTCGCCTCCTGGACCGTGGTCAGCCTGGTCATCGACTGTTCGGCCTCGAGCCGCGTCGCCGCGGCCGATTGCCTCGCCGAACGCAACCCTCCCATCTCGGACACGAGGAGCTCCCGGGAGCGCCGCACCTGCCCGAGCGAGGCGAGCCGTTCTCGGCGCAGCTCTGCGACCCGTTCGGCGAGTTGCCTCTCGGAGTCGGCAATCGCCTCCAGGTAGGCGCCTGAGGCGGCAAGGTCTCCGAAGTCCTCCGTCGCGAGCAGGATCGCGATCGCATTCGATGTACCCGACTCGTAGATCGACACCAGCCGGTCAGCGAGTTGGGTCCGGGCCGATTCGAGGCGTCGGGCAGCGAGGGCCGCTGCCTCACGCGCCGAGCGAAGGCGGTCCCCGATCTCGACCAGTCGCCGCTGCCCATCGGCCAGCTGCTGCTCGATCTGCGCCTCGGCCGCCCTGGCGGACTCGGCCTCCCGATCGAGCCGGTCGAACCTCGCCCTTGATCCCGTCAGCTCGTCGGAGAGCCGCTCGACCCGGGACTCGGCTCTCTCGAGCTCCTTCTCACGGGCTGACGGCTTTGCAACGGCCTCGACGGGGGAGAGCGCCCCCCAGGGCGGGGGTGCCCAGAGACTCAGGACGATCGCTGCCAGGACGATCGGGGCCGCCCGCGCGGGCACTACTGCTTCCGCTGAGGGGGTCGGGGAAGACATTCGAGACGACCGTAGCCGAGCAAGCTTGGGAACTGGCCGACCCTCGGTTGGCCCGCAAGGCGGGTTGCGGGGGTCCGCTCAGATGGCTTCGTCGTCGCCGGCCCGGCCGACCAGCAGGCCCACCAGGACGAGGCCGACCAGGGCCCCAAACAGTCCGAGGCCCAATACCGAGAACCGGGAGGGCGGCCGGTTGGGCCTGACCAGGCGGTTGCGAACCGTCCAGACCGCCAGGCGACCGATCAGCTCGTAGATCACCGATCTCCCCCATCCCGATTCCTGATCCTGTGGGCCATCCGGGTCTGAAGGGAGAACAGTTCGATGAAGCCGGGGCTGGAGCGCTGTGAGAACTCGCCCCCCGACTCCCCGAAGGACGCGAGGTTCCGGTCATAGAGCGCGTAGGGAGAAGATCGGGCGACCGGAACGGCCGATCCCTTGTAGAGCCTCATCGTCACCTCTCCGGTGACGTACTCGTTCGCCGAATCCATATAGGCGTCGAGGTCGTGCCTCAACGGTTCGTTCCAAAGGCCGGCGTAGACGAGATAAGCCCACTGCCGGTCCAGCGTGTGTTTGAAGTTGTTCTGGTGGATGGTCGAGACCAGCTTCTCGAGCTCCGCATGAGCCGTCAGGACGATCTCGGCCGCGGGGACCTCGTAGATGTCGCGGACCTTCAGGCCGACGATCCGGTCCTCGATGTGATCGACGATGCCGACTCCGTGACGACAACCGAGTTCGGACAGCCGCTCGATCAACGGCACCAGCTCCATCGGGGTGCCGTCGAGGGACACGGGAACGCCGGCTTCGAAGCCGACCGTGACGCTCTCGGATGAGTCCGGTGCCTCCTCCGGGGGCGTCACCAGCTGGAAGACGTCCCGGGGCGGAGCAGCGCTCAGGTCCTCGATCTCCCCACCCTCGGACGACCTCCCCCAGAGGTTGTCGTCGATCGAATAAGGCGGGGCCTGACCACCCCCCTTGACCGGGATACCGTGGCGGCGGCAGTACTCGAGTTCCTCATCCCTCCCGATCTGCCACGAGCGAACCGGGGCAATCGTCTTCAGGCCGGGTTCAAGGGTTGCCACGGTCGCCTCGAGGCGTACCTGGTCGTTGCCCTTGCCGGTACAGCCGTGGGCGAGCACGTTGCAGCCGGTCGCGGCAGCGGTCTCTACTCCGAGCTTGGCGATCAGCGGCCGGCCGAGCGAAGTGAACAACGGGTAACCACCCCCGTAGAGGGCGTTCGCCTTGATCGCCGGAAGGACGTAGTCACGGGCGAACTCCTCCCGCGCGTCTATCACCACGGTCTCGACCGCCCCTAGATCACGCGCCTTCTCGGTGACCGCATCGTAATCCTCACCCGGCTGGCCGAGGTCGATGGTCAGGGTGACGACTTCGGCTCCGTACTCGGCCTGGATCCAGTGCAGCATCACACTGGTGTCGAGACCGCCCGAGTAGAGGAGGAGGACCTTTCGCACCTCCTCTGGCTGGGCCTCGAAGGTTGCGACCGGATCGGACGACGAGCCCAGGGAGAGCTGCTCCTCGATCTGCTCCGAACCGGCTCCGGTCAAGGGCTGATTCCCCCGCTTCCCGATCCCGAAGAGGTGTCCCCGGGCGAGACGCCGCCGGATGACCCCCCCGAATCGCCCGAGCCGCCATCGGGCGTGGTTCCGCCCTGCTCACCACCGCCACCCTCGGGCACCGGCTCGGGTTCCGGGGTGACCCCGCCGGAGTCCGAGTCATCGGGCTTGGTCGGCACCGGAACGGTTTCGGAACCGGTCTGGTCGCTTCCGCTGTCGGAGCCTGCGAGCACGATGATCGCAATCACCAGGCCGATGATCACTGCGACCAAGCCCATGAGCAACCACCTCATGTTCCCCCCGCCTCCGTCATCGCCATACGGATCCCGTCCTCGGCCCTGCGCCATCACCCGTGTCCTTTCCTCGTTCAAGAAACGCCTGCCCTCCAGATTCTGATGGTAGCCGCTGGCCGCGCCAGGACCGCGATCAACTGGCCTCCGCCAGGACGTCGCCGAGAATCCCGAGTGCCCGGTCGATCTGGTCGTCGGTGACCACGAACGGTGGCAGGAGCCTCAGCGTATCCGGCCTCGGGGCATTGACGACGAGGCCCCGGCGGAGCAGCTCGTCCCGAATGGCGACAGCGTCGAGACCGGGCTCCAGCGCAGCCCCGAGCATCAGCCCCCTCCCCCGTACCGACTCGACGCCGGAGAGACCCAACAGACCATCGCCGAGTCGGCCACCCGCCTCGCGCACCCTGCGGAGGGTCTCCGGCCTGTCGACGATCTCGAGGACCCGGCCTGCCACCGCCGAGGCGACCGGGCCCGCGGCAAAGGTCGAACCGTGGTCCCCGGGCGCGAGTACCTGGCCCAGCTCCTCGGAGTTGACACAGGCTCCGATCGCCATCCCCCCGCCGAGGGCCTTGGCAGTCGTCATCACGTCGGGCACGACCCCGAACTGCTCGTAGCTCCAGAGCGACCCAGTCCTGCCCACCCCGGTCTGGACTTCGTCCAGCACAAGGAGGGAACCGGCGTCACGGGTCAAGCGGCGGGCGACCTCGAGCGTCGCCTCCGAGAACGGTCGCACCCCAGCCTCACCCTGAATCGTCTCCATCATCACTCCGGCGGTGTTCGGGCTGAAGGCGGATTCCAGGGCGTCGGGGTCGTCGAACGGAACCTGGACGAAACCCGGCAGCATCGGACCGAGGTCGGCCTGGTCGATCAGAGCCGGCGTCGCCGCCATGGCCCCGTAGGTCCTCCCGTGCCACGCCCCCGCGAAAGTGATCACCTCCGGGCTATCGATCCCTCGTGCAGCGGCGTGCTTTCGCAAGACCTTTATCGCGCATTCGTTCGCCTCCGAGCCCGAGTTGGCGAAGAAGACCGGCCCCCCGATCGATCCCTCCGAAAGCCGTTCGGCGAGATCGACCATCGGCTCCGTGTAGAAGAGGTTCGAGACATGATCGAGCCTGGCCATCTGTTCACTCGCAGTCTCGACCAGGTCCCGATTGCCGTGCCCGAGCGAGGTGACCGCGATCCCGCTGAGGAAGTCGAGGTATTCCCTGCCCTCTTCATCGACCAGGACGGTCCCATCGCCCGCGACGAAAACGACGTCGGATCGGGGGTAGGTCTGCATCAGGTAACGCGCCTCCCGCTCCCGGATCGTCTCGGTCCCGGTCAAGGAGTGACCTTGGTCCCGATTCCGGAGTCGGTGAAGAGTTCGAGCAGCAGCGAATGTGGCTTTCGGCCGTCGATGATGTGGACGCTGCCGACGCCGCCCTTGAGCGCATCGAGTGCCGCTCCCAGCTTCGGCTTCATCCCCCCTTCTATTCCGACCAGGGCCGCCTCGAGAGTGGCCGCGTCGGTCTCGGAGACGAGAGAGGATTCGTCCTCGGGATCGTCCAGCCAGCCCGGGACGTCTGTCAGGAAGAAGGCCTTGAAGGCCCCGAGGGCGGCGGCGACCTTCCCGGCTGCTTCGTCGGCGTTGACGTTGTAGGAGTTGCCCTCGCCGTCCGAAGCAACCGAGGCGATCACCGGTATGTAGTCCTCGGCGATGTGGTTGATCACGTCGACGTCGACCCCCTCGATCTCCCCGACGAATCCGATGTCGGCCGCATTCGCGACCGGGGCCACCTCGAACAGGGCCCCGTCCTCGCCGGAGAGTCCGACGGCAGCCTGTCCGGCCATGTTCAGGCGACTGACCAGGTCGGAGTTGAGCTTGCCGAGGAGGACCATCTTGGCGACCTCGACCGTTTCGGCATCGGACACCCTGAGTCCGTCCTGGAACTTCACCTCCATCCCGAGCCTCTCCATGTATTCGGAGATCTCGGGACCGCCACCGTGGACGACCACCGGGTTCATTCCGACGTACTTGAGCAACACGACGTCCTCGGCGAACCCCTTGCGGAGCGACTCCTCGCGCATGGCGGCACCGCCGTACTTGATCACCACCGTCTGGCCATGGAACTCACGGATGTAGGGCAGGGCCTCGAGCAGGACGGTCACGTCACCCCCGGATTCGTGGGCTTCCTGTTGTCCTCCTGGCTTGTTCAAGCGGGTTTCGGTCCTTTCAGGTCAGGTCGTGTATTCGGCGTTGATCTCGATGTAGCGGTGGGTCAGGTCCGAGAAGTACTGGTGGCCGGACCCGTCGCCCCTGCGAAGGTCGATCCCGATCTCGACCTGATCGTCAGGGCCACCGAGCTCGTCGGCTCGAACTGCCTCCTCGTCGAGGCCGGTCAGGTCCTCGCCCTTGAGTGCCGCCCCCGCCGCCTGCAGTATGCGCCCCCAGTTCGGGTCGCGTCCGAAGAGCGCCGTCTTGACGAGCGGTGAATTCCCTATCGCCCGGGCAACCCGGTCGGCCTGGTCCGGATCGTCGGCTCCTTCGACGGAGACCCGGGCGATTCGCGTCGCACCTTCACCGTCCGCGACGATCGCCAGCGCCCGTTGGAGCAGGACTGCATCGAGCAGGCCATCGGGCAGGGGCAGTCCCGAAGTGCCGCTCGCCTGGAAGAGGACCGTGTCGTTGGTACTCATCTGGCCATCGACCGAGATCCGGTTGAAGGTATTCCCGACCGCTTCGTCGAGGGCCGCTTTCGGTTCCTCCACAACTCCATCGGTCTGCACGAAACAGAGCATCGTGGCGAGTCCCGGCTCGATCATCCCCGCCCCTTTTGCCTGGGCCGAGACGGTCACTCCGCCGTTGGTGACCGTGAGGGACTTGGTGCCTGCGTCCGTGGTCAGGATCGCCTCGGCGAATTCCCCACCACCGTCAGGGCCGAGGCGGTCAGCCAGTCGAGGGACGGCGGCAACCACCGGACTTGGATCCAGCTGGACTCCGATCACCCCGGTCTGGGCGATCGCGACCTCGGTCGGGACGAGATCCAATGCCTCGGCCACCGAACCCTGCACCTGCCTCGCGACCTCCATCCCCCGCTCCCCTGTCGCACAGTTCGCGTTCCCCGAGGTCACGACCACCGCCCGGATCCGCCTGGAATCGAGCCCCTCCCTGCAGAGCCTCACCGGAGCTGCTGCCACCGCGTTCGTCGTCAGGACGATTGCGCTCGACGGCGCCCCTCCAGCTGAAGCGAGTAGGGCCAGGTCGGGGGCGCCGTCGTCCTTGATCCCCACCGCGGCACCCGCTGCGATGAAGCCCTCCGCAAGGCGATCCGGGCGAAGGGCCTCGGTCCCCTCGGGGAATTCCACCCACCTGAAACCGGTCAGCGATTCGGCCGGCGTCATTCGAGGCCCTCCCCCTCGGGCAGGCCGAGCATCAGGTTGAGGTTCTGGACGGCCTGACTCGAGGCCCCCTTCCAGAGGTTGTCGATCACCGAGAAGATGACTACCCGGTCGTCATCGGCGATCGCCTAGATCCGACAGCGGTTGGTCTCCCGCACATCGCGGACCCCGGGCGGGCTGTCGACGACGTCGACGAAGGGCTCGTCCCCATAGGCATCCCGATAGAGGGCGTCGAGTTCCTCCTGGGAGATCTCGCTCCCGACCGACACGTATGCCGATACGAGCTCGCCCTGGTCGATCGGCAGCAGGTGGGGTACGAAGGTGAGCGAGGGCGCCGTCCCGTCCGGCGCGAGGGTCGAGAGTCTCTCGAGGATCTCCGGCCGGTGACGGTGCCCGACCGGCTTGTACGGTCGGACGTTTTCGGTCACGTTGACGAAGGAGAAGGCCTCGCCGGAATCCCTCCCTGCCCCGGAGGTTCCCGATTTCGCATCGATCACCACGTCCTCCGCAAGCCCGGCCCGCACCAGCGGGGCCAGCCCGAGCAGGGCGGCAGTGGGGTAGCAGCCGGGATTGGCAACCAGCTCGGCGCCAGCGACCGCCTCGCGGTCCAGCTCCGGCAGCCCGTAGACGGCGCCGTCCAGCAGTTCCGGGGCACCGTGGTCACCGTAGGTCTTCTCGTAGTCGGGCAGCTCGAGGAAGCGGAAATCGGCCGAGAGGTCTACCACCACCAGTCCGAGACCCCTCATCTCGGCCACCACCGGAGCCGCCGCACCGTGCGGGTAAGCGACGATTCCGGCATCGGCCCTCTCGATCACCTGACTGTCGAGTTCCTCGATCTCGAGGGGGACGGGATGCCTCGGATAGATATCCCCCAGTCGCTCCCCGACCTGGGACCGTGCCGTTACCGCGACCAACTCGAGTCCGGCATGCTCATCGACCAGCCGCGCGGCGAGCGCTCCGGTGTACCCGGTCGCTCCGGCGACCAGGACCCGCGGTCTGTCTCCGGCGTCGACCAGCTCGGTGATCGGTTCAGCCACGGATGGTCCCTCCGATCGATTCGATCGATTCGACGATCGTCTCCCAGAGGGGATCGACTTCCTCATCCGACAGGGTCCGGTCTGGCGCGCGGAACCTCAGGCTGAAGGCGAGAGAACAGAGCCCTTCGCCGACCTGCTCCCCGGTGTAGCGATCGAACAGGACCACTTCCTCGAGCAGGTCCCCCCCGGCCTTTCGCAGGGCTGCCTCGATCTCGGATGCCCCAACCGTCTCCGGGATCACTATCGCCAGGTCCCGTTCGACCGGGGGAAAGCTCGGCACCTCGACGAAGCTCTCCTGACCGGCCGGCGAGGCCGCGACCAGCCGATCGAGTCCTACCTCGAAGGCAACTGAAGGGCCCAGCCCGAATGCCGAGCCGACCGAAGGGTGGAGTTCGCCCATCCAGCCGAGGTCCTGGCCGTCGACCAGTACGCGACCGGCCTTGCCGGGATGCAGGAAAGGCTCCGCGCCGGGGACTACCTCGATCGAAACGCCAATCGAACCCGCCACCTGCTCGAGGACTCCCTTCAGCGAGAAGAAGTCCGCCAACACGCCGTCACCTCGCCAATCCCCCGGCACCAGGGCACCGCTCGCGAGTGCGCCGAGCATCAGCGGTTCGAGCGCCGGGGCGGGGCGGTTCCCCGGGAAACTGCCGCCGGCCTCGACGTTCCCGTCCGCCGGCAAGTAGACACGCCCAGACTCGAAGAGCCGCACCCCACCGGTGCCCCGTGCGAGGTTCCTCGAGGCCGCATCGACGAGCGAGGTGAGCAGGGTCGTCCGCATTACGGCCTGTTCCTCAGAGAGGGGATTCGAGATCGCCACCGGCCGGGCCCTGGGGTCGCCGGTCGGGTCAAGGCCGAGGGTCGTGATCGAGTCCGCCGATGTAAAGCTCCAGGAGACGGCCTCGTCGAAACCGGCCGCGACGATGGCGTCCTCCGCAGTTCGTCTCAAGGCCTGTTCGCGCGAGAGACCGCCCCCCGAGGTGGCGGGCAGGGTCGCCGGAAGCGCTGCGTCGAGATCTGCCACCCGAGCCACCTCCTCGACCAGGTCGATCTCCCTGGTGACGTCGAAGGCCCTGTCCGGTGGTACGAGGACTGAGAAGCCAGCCTCGCCCGCCTCGACCTCGAATCCGAGCCGCTCCAGGGACTCCTCCTGAGTCGCGGGGGGGATCTCCATGCCGAGGACGCGGGCTGCGGTCCCGACGCCGAGCCTGACCGACCCTTTCTCAGGCACCCCGGCGCCTTCGTCCACCATTCCCGGGACTGCCTCACCGCCGCACACCTCGACCAGCAGCCTCGAGGCGATCGCCTGCGCCCGCGAGGCAAGCGCCGGGTGGAGGCCCTTCTCGAACCGGTTCGAGGCCTCGGAGCGAAGCCCGAGTTCCCTTGAGGACTTGAGGATTCCCGGGCCATCCCAGGTCGCCACTTCGAGGAGGACGGAGGTGGTCCCGGTCGAGACCTCAGACGATGCCCCACCCATGATTCCGGCTATTGCCGTCGGGCCGTCGCGGTCGCAGACGACCACGGTTCCCTCGGGCAGCTCCCGTTCGACCCCGTCGAGGGTCTCGACCTTCTCCCCCTCGATCGCGGCCCTGACCACGAGCTCGCCGCCGGGAACCCGGTCGAGATCGAAGGCATGGAGCGGCTGGCCCGTAAGCAGCATCACGTAGTTGGTTACGTCGACCACGTTGTTGATCGGCCGCTGTCCTGCTGATACCAATCGATCCTTGAGCCAGGCGGGCGACTCCCCCACTTCGACCCCGGTGAAGACCCGAAGGGTGAACCGGGGACAGAGTTCAGGGTCGTCTATGCGGACCGACGCCAATTCCGAAACCTCCCCCGGGCCCGGATCGGTCCAGCCATCCCACGGCGGCTCGGCGAGCTCGGCCCCAGTGACCGCATGCACCTCCCTCGCTACGCCATAGATCGAGAGGCAGTCGGGGCGATTCGGCGTGACCTCCAGTTCGAGCACCGGTTCATCCAGCGAAAGGACTTCGGTCGCCGGGGTCCCCGGCTCCGGACCGTCCCCGAGCACGAGGATCCCGTCATCCTCATCGCCCAGGCCCAGCTCCGCCTCGGAGCAGATCATCCCGCTCGAGAGCACTCCCCGGAGCTTCGCCTCGCCGATCTCCAAACCGCTGGGCATGACCGCACCCGGGAGGGCGACGACGACGCTCTGGCCGGCCGCCACGTTCGGGGCACCGCAGACGATCGTCCGGGTCCCCGTTCCGTCGTCGACCTCGCAGACGCTGAGCCGATCGGCATCGGGATGGGGACCGACCTCGAGGGTCCTCCCGATCACGAAATGCCCGGGGTCTCCACCCATCCTCCCGCTTACCCGCTCGACCTCGGTACCGGTCATTGCCAGACGACGGGCGAGGTCCCCGGGCTCGAGTCCGGGATCGCAGTACTCGGCAAGCCAGGAAACCGGGACCCTCACGAGAACTGCTCCAGCATCCTGACGTCGTTCTCGAACAGGAAACGAAGGTCGCCCATTCCGTGGCGAAGCATCGCGATCCGCTCGACCCCGAACCCGAAGGCGAAGCCGGTAACCGTGTCGGGGTCGTATCCGTGCTCCGAGACGAAGCCGAACACGTTCGGATCGACCATCCCGGCACCGCCAAGCTCGATCCAGCCGATCCCCTTGCAGAGTCCGCACCTTTCGCCGCCCTCGAGCTCACCCTGCCCGCCACACCGGAAGCAGGAGACGTCGAACTCGACCGAGGGTTCGGTGAACGGGAAGAAGTGGGGGCGCATGCGGACTTCGCGGTCGGGCCCGAACAGCGCCCTCAGCAGCTCGAGCAGGGTCCCCTTCAGGTCGGCGAGGGTCAGGCCCTCTCCGACGGCAAGCCCCTCGACCTGGTGGAACATCGGACTGTGGGTTGCATCGGAGTCCCGACGGTAGGTCTTTCCCGGAACGATCACGAAGAGGGGCGGTGGTGAATCCTCCATCGCCCTGACCTGCATCGGCGAAGTGTGGGTCCGGAGCAGGACATCCATCGGACCGCTGCCACAGGAAGGATCGAGGTGTTCGGAAGGTTCGACGTAGAAGGTGTCCTGGAGCATCCGGGCCGGGTGGCCCTCGGGGTGGTTCAGGGCGGTGAAGTTGTAGTAGTCGTGCTCGACTTCGGGACCCTCGACCACCCGGTACCCCAGTCCGACCAGGACGTCCTCGATCAGCCGCCGTGTCCGGGTCACGGGATGCAGGTGACCAACTGGCCGGGGCGGGCTACCCGGCAGGGTCACGTCGAGGCGGTCGGTCTCGAGTGAGCGTCCCAACTCCTCCCGTTCGAGTTCCCCGGCACGCCCAGCCACAAGGGCCTCGATTGCTTCCCTGGCCCGGTTCGCAGCCGAACCGACCTCGCCCCGTTCCGATGGATCGAGGTCCGAGATTCCGCGGAGGATCCCGGTCAGCTCGGCCTTCCGTCCGAGGAACCTGACCCGGGCCTCCTCTAGCTCGGTCGTGTCGCCGGCGCCGGCGATCGCTGCCGCGGCCTCTTCCTCGATCTTGCCTATTCGCTCGACGCTCAACCGATACCTCCTCCTGCCATCTCCGCCGGGGTCGAGACGGCCCTCAACCGATCACAGGCGATTGCGGCTGCGGCGGCGACGTTCAGCGAACCGGCTGCGCCGCCCTTCATCGGAATGGTCCACCTTTCGTCACATTGATTCAAGACCTCGGGTTCCAGCCCTTCCCTTTCTGAGCCCAGGCAGAGGGTCACCGGACCCGAAGGGGCGATTGGGTCGGAGCCCCCTTCAGGTACCAGGCCGATCCGGGGGGTCGGGGTGGTCCCAACCTCACCCCTGGCCACGGCCTGGCTGAAGATGGCTCCCATGCTGGCCCTCACCGCGGCCGGCGAGAAGGGGTCGGCCCCGTTCGGCCCGATTACCACGGTTGCTTCCAGCAGGACGTCGGTCGTCCGGATGATCGACCCGGTGTTTCCCGGATCGGAAAGGCCCGCCAGGAAGATGCAGGTACCCCCTTCCACCTCTGACCACCGGATGGGCCAGATGGCGATCGCCCTCGTTCCGGAGCCAAGGGCAGATGCTGCATCGAGGAGGACGGGGTCGGTCTCCTCTCCATCGAGGCCCGACCCAGCGGCAACCAGGGAGAACTCCGGCCGCCACCCGGCGGCCAGGCCCGCTTCGAGGAGGTCCTCCCCCTCGGTCAGGAAGAGGCCCTCCTTCTCACGGCTCCTCCTACGCCTCAGCCTGGCGACCATCTTCAGCCTCTTGTTGTCGGAACTGGTGATCATCTCCATCCCCGCTGCCCTCGAGCCCCGGCAAGAAAAAGGGCGGTCCGCCTCCGCGGTACCGCCCGGGCTCCCTGGGTGCCGGCTTCGGTCAGCCGGAGGCACCCTCCCGGGCAAGCTCCACAAATCGCCGGAAACCCTCGGGGTCGTTGACCGCGATGTCGGCGAGCATCTTCCTGTTCACCTCGACACCGGCCGCGCCGAGCCCGTTCATCAATTCGGAGTACTTCATGCCCTCGGCCCGGGCCGCAGCGTTGATCCTGGTGATCCAGAGCCGGCGGAAATCCCTCTTCCTGACCCTCCTGTCGCGGTAGGCGTAGGCACCGGACCTCATCAACTGCTCCTTCGCCAGCTTGTAGGAGCTGTTCCTGCGGCCGTGGTAGCCCTTGGCCTGCGCGAGTGCCTTGCGGCGCTTCTTGCGGGCGTTCACCGAACGCTTTACCCGTGGCACGGCTCAGCCTCCGAGCATCTTCCTGACCCGACGCCTGTCGGGCCTCTTGATCTCCGCCGGGCGGGCCATCTTGCGCTTGCGCTTGGGCGACTTCTTCTCGAGGATGTGGCTCGAGAAGGCGTGCCTGCCACGCAGCTTGCCCTTCGCGGTCTTGCGGAACCGCTTCTTGGCTCCGGAGTGGGTCTTCATCTTCGGCATGAGCCGATCATCTAATCAG
>CAITDZ010000162.1 GCA_903891285.1 uncultured Solirubrobacterales bacterium | reverse complement strand
TCTCTCCGTCCTCGCTCGGGACCGCCGGCAGGACGACGCCTACCCCCGGCTCCGCCCGAAGGGCCCTCTCGAGCCGGCGGAGCTGACCGGCAGTCGCGGGATCGTCGGTCGGAGTGTCGACGGCCACCAGGAAGGGCCCGTTGGATCCCGGCCCGAACCCCTTGCTCAAGGTGTCGTAGGCGAGCCGCTGGGTCGTGTCCTCCGGCTGATTGCCGTCGTCCGGCTGGCCGAGCCTCAGGTCGATCACCGGCGAGGCGAAGACCAGCAGGGCCGCTACCCCGGCGACGATCGCAAGCCACGGCCTGCGGGTGACCAGCGCCCCCCACTTGGCGAACCCCTCCGAAGGCCTGACCTGGTAGGCCTTGCGGGGCCTCAGCCTTCGGGAGAAGGCCCCGATCATCGCCGGGATGATCGTCAGGGCCGAAACGACCACCGCAGCGACCCCGATCGCAGCCCCGACACCCATCTTCCCGATCAGCGGGATCCCTACGACCAGCAATCCTGCGATCGCCACCATCACGATCAAGCCCGCGGCGACCACGGCCGAGCCGGCCGTCGCGGCCGCCTTTGCGGCGGCGTCCCGGGTCGAATCACCCAGTGCTGCCTGCTCCCGGAACCTGCCGATGATCAGCAGGGCATAGTCGATCCCGGCGCCCAGCCCCAGCATCACTGCGATCGTCGCGGCGAAGTCGGGCAGGCCGAGCGGGCGGGAGAGGATCACCAGGAGGAGCTGCCCGACCATGACCCCGATCAATGCCGCAGCCAGGGTCGAGACCATCGCCGCACCGGAACGGAAGAGCAGGGTCAACAGGACGATCGCGATCAGGACGCCGATCACCTCTCCGATCGGGAACTCCTGCTGGGAGGCGGCATCGATCACCGGGCCCCGGAACGAGGTCTCTATCCCCACCGAGCTGACCGGGGCGGCGGCCCTCTCGAGACGCTCGGCATCCTCGGGAGTGACGTCGCCGTACTCCATGTCGTAGCGGACGTCGATGAAGGCGATCCGGCCGTCGCGTGAGATGGTCGGGGCGCCGGGAGTAAACGGGTCGCTGACCGTGAGTACGCTCGGCAGCTCGCCGATCCGGGCGACGGTCTTTTCGATCGCCTGCCGGTCCGCCGGGGAAGTAAGCCCCCCCTCCTCGGACTCGAGCACTACCGTCGCATCCACCCCGGCCAGGGCTGGGGTGTGGTCCTGGAAGAGTGCGAGCGCCTGCTCACTCTCGGAGCCGGGCACCCCGAAATCGTCGGCCGGTGGCTCGCTCGAGGTTCCGGCCAGGACCACGAGACCGGCCAGCACTGCGAAGGCGATCAGAAGTGACCGCTTCCAGTGGCCGGCTATCGATCGGGCGAGGGCTGCGAGCAGTTCGGACAAATCCGCGGGTCCAGGTCGAGGGGTTCGAGGGGAATGTTGCCTCCGCCAGACCGGCGGAAGCTCCCGCAGTCTAGCCCCGGCCCCCGGGGACCCGCGGTCAGTTCTTCACGTACCAGCTGTACTTCTTGATCGCGCCGGTCACGCCGTCCTTCGTCGCCTTGACCCTGAACGAGTGGTTCTTCCCGCGTTTCAGGTTGTTGTAGGTCTTTGGTGAGGAGCACTTGCCCCAGCTCTTGCCGTCCAGCTGACACTTGAAGGTCGAGCCCGACTGGGAGGACTTGAACTTGAAGGTCGCCTTTCGACTCGAAGTCTTCGAGGCCGGCTTCGCCTTGAACGAGACGGTCGGGCCCTTCCCGAACTCGGCCCCTACCTGAGCGGCCGCATTCAGTGTGACCTCGCAACTTCCCGTGCCTGAGCAGGGGCCGCTCCAGCCCTTGAAACCGGAACCCGAGTCGGCCTTGGCCGTCAGGGTGACCGTCGTGCCGGCTGCGTAGTCGGCGAAACAGGTGGACCCACAGGAGATGCCCGACGGACTCGAGGTCACGGTTCCCGAACCGTTCCCGGACTTGGCCACTTCGAGCCGGAGGTTGCCGGCGATCGTCTCGAGAATCCAGCTCCTCGCGGAGAGCACCCTGGCGTAGACCCCGGGGTAGGGAGCCTGGGCGCACTCGTATCCCCAGCTGGTCACGCCGGCAAGCACCCTGGTGCCACCGGAGGCGAAGGCAATCAGGGGACCGCCGCTGTCTCCGTAACAGGTGTCCGGGGTCCCCGCGGGACCACCAGCACAGATCATCGTGGCCGGATAAAAGGCGGCGCCATAGGAACCCCCGCCGAGGCAAGTGGCGTCGGAGACGAAACTCACGTCCGCCTCCATCAGGTCGTTCGGGTAGCCACCCGGGTTGCAGGTACCGGCTGCCTGCGAAGTGCAGCCCCATCCGGCGACCTCTGCCGGCTGCCCTCCTGTGGTGGCAGCGGCTTGGCTCGAGGAGATCAGCGGGGTAGTCGGCTGGTTGGAGCGAGTCTTCAGCTCCAGCAGGGCAAAATCCCATTCCTCGGTCCCCGGATTCCAGCCGGGGTGGACCGCGATCGAGTTCAGGTCGATCCTGTCCGAGGCAGCGATTGCCGTCAGGTTGTTTATCCCGATCGCCACCTGGTACGAAGATGCCGGGGAGGCCACCCCGGCACCATCGGTGACGCAGTGGGCAGCGGTCAGGACCCAGTATTCGTCGATCAGGGTTCCCCCGCAGAACTGGGCGTTGGAGGGGTTCGAGACCGCCGAGAAGAGGATTGCGGCCTGGGAGGGCCAGGAGCCGGCTGGTGCGACCGAGCCGCCAATGACCTTGGGGGTAATCGTCGAGACCCCGTCGCCCTTTGAAGCCATGGCCGGACCGGACACCAGGCCCAACAGGGCCAGCACGAAGACGGCTACGACCACGCCCCGAACTCCAACTGCCTTACTGCTCGACCTGATCAAGATCTATCCCCGCCTGTCCTTTCGTACTCGATGGCTCGGAGCCACCAGATCGAGAGAACGATATCGGGGGCCAACGCCCGGCCTGTCTGAATGAGTCCCATCGGCTTCCTAACCCATGAGACACGAAGTGGTTCCGAAGGTAACGCGGACCAGGCGACGCAGACCGTGCCCCTCGCCTAGGGTTGCCCGGTACCGCCAGCGGCGGCAACCCAACCAGCAGAGCCGAAAGGGGAACGGGAGATGGCTGACGAGAACCGGATGTGGGTCCTGGCCGAGAGGCCCGATGGGCCGGTCGACGAGAACACCTTCCGCATGGAGAGCTCGCCCATCCCCGAGATCGGCGATGGCGAGGCCCTGGTCCGGGTCCGGGTCATCTCGATCGACCCGACCAACCGGATGTGGATCGGCGAGGAGCCGACCTACCTGCCGCCAGTGGCGATCGGCGAGGTGATGCGCGGGCTCGGGCTCGGTGAGGTGGTCGAGTCGAACAACCCCAGCTTTCCTGTCGGTGCCCGGGTTCAGGGGCTGACCGGCTGGCAGGACTACGCCGTGATCAGCGACGAACAGCCGCTGATGGTCGTCCCCGACGGGGTCGAGGCAGACGATGCGACCCTGCTCGGCGCCCTCGGGATGACCGGGGCGACGGCCTGGTTCGGGATGAAGGAGATCGGCCAGCCGAAGGAGGGCGAGACCGTCGTCGTCTCGGCCGCGGCCGGCGCAGTCGGCTCGGTCGCCGGCCAACTGGCCAAGGCCGAAGGGGCCCGGGTGGTCGGGATCGCCGGCGGCCCCGAGAAGTGCGCCTGGATCGTCGACCAGCTCGGCTTCGATGCAGCAGTCGACTACAAGGCCGACGACTGGCACGACCAGCTGAAGGCTTCGACTCCCGACGGGATCGATGTCGACTTCGAGAACGTCGGCGGCGAGATCATGGAAGCCGTCTTCGGCAGGCTCAATATCAACGCGCGGGTCGTCCTCTGCGGCCTGATATCCGGCTACAACGAGACCGAGCCGCCACCCGGTCCCCGGACCTTCGGCAACCTGCTGGTCAATCGGGTCAAGCTCCAGGGATTCATCATCCTCGACTACTACCCCCGGTTCGGCGAAGCCGTCACTGGCCTGTCCGAACTCGCAGCCGAGGGAAAGCTGGAGACCGAGGAGACCGTGGTCGACGGATTCGACCGGCTGCCCGAGGCGCTCAACATGCTTTTCGCGGGCGAGAACCGCGGCAAGCTGGTCGTCCAGATCGCCGACTGACACCCAGGACCGAACCGGCTCCGGAGGGAGGTGGCGAAGGGGTCCGGTAACGGCTCTACCTTGGACCCATGGAGACCCTTCTCCTCGGTGACGGGGGTCCACTCTTTCAGGCCACGGAGGAAACCCTCCAACACGGTCCCGGCGGAGAGCTCGGCAGCCTGGTCGATCCGAGCGACGACGAAGTCCGGACCGCCCTGAAGGGATCCCCCGGTGCGGTCGCGATCGTCACCAGGGATGACGTCCTTGCCCTCCGGCTCGCCCTGCTGGTCGAGGCCCTCTCCCCCGGGATCCACCTGGTCGTCACCGTGTTCGACCGAACGGTCGCCGAGCGGCTCCGCAGCGGCGTGCCCGACTGTCAGGTCCTTTCCTTCGCCGAGCTTGCCGCGCCGGAACTGGCAGAACCATGCCTGGACCCGGAGATCTCGCGCAGCGGCCCGTCCAGACGGGCACCGTTCGACTGGCTCGTCTCGATCTTCCGGCCGGTCCCCCGGGAGGCCCGCCTCCTGGTCGGGGGCCTGGTCGGGCTGGTCACGGTCATCCTCGCCGACATCGCCTTGCTCCTGGCGGCGACCGACCTCGGGGTGGTCGACTCGATCTACGGCTCGGTCCGGACCCTGACTACCGTCCAGGCCGAACCGGCCGTGAGCGAGGGGCCGGCCTGGCTCAAACTTGCTTCCGCCGCGGGCATGCTGCTCACCCTCGGCTTCGCGGCGCTGTTCACCGCCGGTCTGATCCAGTGGCTGCTCGACCCGAGGCTGACCGGGATCGTCGGCAAACGGGCCGTTCCCAGGCGCGATCACGTGGTCGTGGTCGGGATGGGGCAGGTCGGGCTCCGGCTCTGCACCTACCTCCGGGAGCGGGGCGTCGGGGTCGTCGCGATCGAGCTTGAACCGGAGGCCTCGGCAGTCCGGTTCGCCCGGGCAAGGAAGATCCCGGTCCTGATCGGCCACGGCGAGGACCGAGGGTTACTGGAGCGGGTCTTCCTGCCGAGGGCACGGGCCCTGGTTGCGGCGACAGCCGACGACCTGGTCAACATCGAGATCGCGATCACCTCCGATGTGGTCAGCCCTGGCAAGCCAGTCGTGTTGAGAGCGAGGGAGGGAGTCCTGACCCGGGAGACGCTCGAGCTGTTCGGGCTGGGGATCGTCCGCGACGTCCACCGGACCGCAGCCCGGGCGATTGCGGAGGCCTGCAGGAGCTAGGAGCTGGTCGTCGGGGAAGTCCGTGCGGTCCCTAACGGACCACGCAGGCCTTGCCCTTGCAGCCCCGGAGGCGCTGGGCAAGGGCGAGCAGTTCGGCCTTCCTGGCCGCGAAGGCTGGATCACTCGCCAGGTTCTGCATCTCGTAAGGGTCGGTCTTCAGGTCGTAGAGCTCCTCGCCCCCGGTGACCCACTGGCCGTCCTCACAGACACCTCGAGCCGAGCACCAGTTGACGTACTTGTACCGGTCGGTCCGAACCCCGAAGTAGGGCACGTCCCAGGCGTAGGGGAAGCCCGGCTTGACGAACAGCGACCGGGTCGCCTCCATCAGCGCCGCCGTTCGAGGCTTCGCCTTGCCGCGTGCGAGCGGCAGGAGGGGAATCCCGTCCTGGGTCCGATTCGCCTTCGCCCCGGTGGCATCGAGGATCGTCCTGGTCAGGTCCACGTTCGAGCCGAGCTCCGAAACCTTCTTGCCCTTCGGCCAACCCGGCCCCCGGATCAGGGTGGGCACGAGCAGGGACTCCTCGTACGGCATGTACTTGTCACCGGCGATCCTGTGTTCACCGAGCAGCCAGCCGTTGTCGGAGTGGAAGATGATCAGGGTGTTGTCGAGCTCGCCCCGCTTCTTCAGCTCGGTGACGATCCCGGACACGGCGTCGTCGAGCGCCCAGAGGTTGCCCACCCGGCCACGACGGTAGTTATCGATCTGCTGGAGGCCAGTGATCGGCCGGTTCGCAAGCATGTCGCCAAGGGGCTTGAAGTTCGAGAGCAGTGGGGGCTTGTCCGAGATGTCGGCCTCGTCGAAGGAGGGAAGGTTCGAGAACTGGAGCCCCTCGATCTTCTTCTCGTAGCGGGCCGGGACCCTCGGGTTGATCCCGCGGTAGCCGATGTTCTCGGGAACGTCCTCGCGGTGGGGTGCGGGAGGAGCGAAGTGGAGGAAGAACGGGGCCTTCCTGCGTGAGGCCTCGCCGATGAACCCGACCGCCCTCTTGGCGAGCTCGTCGACCTGATGGTTCTTTCGAGAGGTCGTGCCGAAGTTCCCGTCCGCAGTCAGTCCGGAGGCAACGAATGTCTGGATCAGGCCGGTCTGGAACGAAGCCCAGTCCGGGTAGACCTGGTTCGATACGTCCGCTGAGAACTTCATGACGGCCTCGTTCCAGGCCGCGTCGCCGTACTTCGAAACCCTGCCGTTGTCGTTCAGCCAGTAGTTGAACATGTCATAGGAGGTCTGGTCGATCGAGCCGTGCCAGTCGGTCCACCCCGGCGGGATCTCGGTTGGATTCAGGGAGCCGTAGCCATTCAGGTATTTCCCGATGTGGGAGGTCTGGTATCCGGCCTTCTTCAGCCAGACCGGGAGCATCTTCATCTGATCCTCCCGGCTCAGGCTGAGGTAACCCTCCGGTGGGAAGTTGCCATCGACCCCGTGGTTGTGGGGGTATTGCCCGGTCATGATGCTCATCCGGGCCGGGCAGCAGAGCGGGAACGGAGCCATGAAGTGGGAGAAGGTCGTTCCCTGGGCACCCAGCAGCTTGCGCGTCTTGGGCATCCACTTCATGTCGTCCACCCGCTGGTCGTCGGTCAGGATGACCACCACGTTCGGCTTGGAGGCTGCCTTCTTCGGGGCGGCCTCAGCGCCACCCGCCAGGGACCCGAAGAGCGCCAGGGCCGAAACGATCGCAGCCAGCATTGCGGCCATGCCGATGGCCTTTCCGATCCGCAGGGTCTCCATTTTTCCGCTCACTCCCTTTGCTCCTCCGAAGGTGTAACCCGGCCCAACCTACCGGGTTCCGGTGGGCACGGCGAAAAATCCGCTCCTTTCGAGACGGGGTACCGTTCCGTGGATGCCCGGAGGCCAACTCCCCACCACCCTTGCCGGTTTCGAGGCCGCCTTCCGGGAGGCCCTTCCGGAGGGAACCCTCGCCTACTACGCAGGCGCCGCTGCTGACGAGATCACGCTCGGCCGCAACGTCGAGGCCTGGCGGGAGCTCTTGTTGAGACCGCGGGTGATGGTCGACGTCTCCAACCGCGACCCCTCGGTCGAGCTGTTTGGCCGGAGTTACGGCCTCCCTATCGCGGTCGCCCCCACCGCCTACCACCGCCTGGCCCATCCCGATGGGGAAGAGGCAACCGCCCGCGGCTCCGTAGCCGCAGGCTGCCCCTACACCCTCTCCACCCTGGCCACCTCCCGGCCGACCCCGGTCGGGGAGGCAGCACCGGACGGGCCGAAGTGGTTCCAGGTCTACGTCTTCCGCGATCGGGAGGTCACCCGGGAGCTGGTGGCCGAGGCGGAGGAGGCCGGCTTCGAGGCGCTGCTCCTGACGGTCGACCTACCCGTGCTCGGCCGCCGCGACCAGGAGGTCGGGACCGGGTTCGTGGTCGGCCAGGCCGAGGGGGTGCCCGGCGTTCATGCTGCCGGCGGCGAGGGCGAGATCTCGATGCAGGACACCGCCGACCTGATCGACCCCTCACTCACCTGGGACGACGTCGGGGAGCTGGCCGGATCGACCGACTTGCCCGTCCTGGTCAAGGGGGTCTTACGGGGGGACGACGCGAGGCTCGCAATCGAGGCGGGCGCTGCCGGAGTCGTTGTCTCGAACCACGGCGGTCGCCAGCTCGACACCGTCCAGGCCACGGCCGAAGCGCTGGTGGAGGTGGTCGAGTCGATCGGCGGGGAAGCGAGCGTGATGGTCGACGGGGGGATCCGCCGGGGGACCGATGTCGCCAAGGCGCTGATCCTCGGGGCGGACTTCGTACTGGTCGGGCGGCCGATCCTCTGGGGCCTCGCCACCGGAGGGGCAGAAGGGGTCGAGGCAGTCCTCTCGATGCTGGCCGACGAGTTCGACCGGGCTCTCGCCCTGCTCGGAGTGCCGCGGGCCAGCGAGCTCAGCGGTCGCGACGACCTGATCGCCTGACCGGCGCTGAGCCCGGCGCGGGGCGCCTACCCCTTGAGGGTGATCGTTGACTTCGCGGTCTGACTACCGAGGGTGGCCTTCACGCTCACCTTGCCGGACTTGCCCCGTTTGGTCCGCACGGTGACCTTCCCTGTGGCCGAGGATTTCGCTCCGACCTCGATGGCGAGGGAGCCAGTGACCGCAGCCTTTGCCCGGTTGCTGCTCTTGAACCTGATCAGGGCCGTGGTCGCCGCGTCACCCGAGTTGGTCACGCTAACTCGGAGGACCACCTTTCCACCGGCCTCGACCCTCGTCTTGTTGGGCTTGAGGGCGATCCCCGAGACCGCGGCCATCCGGCCTACCGTCTTCTCGATCCAGGGCCGCGCCGTCGCCACCCGGGCGAACACGGTCGGCACCCCCGGGGTGGAGCAGCGCTGAGTAGCGAAACTGGTGACCCCGGCGAGCACCCTCTGTCCGCCTACGTTCGCGGTGAGCGGGCCACCGCTGTCGCCGAAGCACGCGGTCGGAACCCCGGTGGAGAGGGACCCCGCACAGATCATCGTCGCCGGATCGAACTGGCTGCCCCAGGCCGAGCGCGAACCACAGACCGAGTCCGAGACGAAGCTGACCTTCGCCTGGAGGAGCCGGTCGGGATACCCGCCGGAGGTGCACTCACCGACTGCCGGGGCAAAACAGCCCCAGCCGGCGATCTCGGCCGGCCGACCCCCGCCCGTCTCGGGTTCCCCCGCCGGTTGGATCAGCGGCATGGTCGGCTGCCCCGACGGATCCGCCAGACGAAGCAGGGCGAGGTCCCCGCTCGAAGCCTCACGGTCCCAGTCGGGGTCAACGATGATCGAAGAGACCTCGATCCGGTCGCTCGGACGGATCGCCGAGAGAGTCTCGATCCCGACCGCCACTTCGACTGCCGAGGCCGGGACCTGCGAACCGTCGTCCGCGGTGACGCAGTGGGCTGCGGTCAGCACCCAGTTCCGGTCGATCAGGGTCCCGCCACAGAACTGACCCTGCTCGGCATTGGCCTGGGAGGAGGCGATCAAGGCCGCCTGGGAGGGCCATGCATCCGGGGCCGCAGTTGTGCCTCCGACGATCCGGGGATCGGGTGTGCCGGCACCGGCGAAAGAGGCAGGGGCGACCAGGCCGCAGGCGACTAGCACCAGAGCGATGGCAAGTATGAGGCCACCTGTTGGGAATCGACTTGTCTGCTCGATGGGGATCATCGGTTCAGTTCGGACGAAACCGGACGCCAGTTGGCGCGGTGATCGGGCAAATCACCATATATCCGTGCGCCCGTGCAGAGATGTAAACCCCCGAACCGGCCCGAAGGACCGGCCCGGGCTCGATCAGGGCGCTCCCGATCGCCGAACGGACGATTCGGCTGGCCGGGGATCCCCGACCCCCTCCATCGCATGCTCGGCCAGGGCCGTGATCGTCAGGCTCGGGTTCACCCCCGGGTTGGCCGGCATCACCGAGCCGTCGACCACCATCAGGTTGCGGTAGCCGAACACCCTCTGGCCCCGGTCGACCACACCCGTCTCGGGTGACTCGCCGATCACGCAGCCCCCGAGGAAGTGGGCCGTCGCCGGCACCGCCCGAAGTACGTCCGGGAGCGTGCTCTGGGCGTAACCCCCCATCCGCCGGGCAGCGAGGGCGGCGACCCGGTTTGCGACCGGCAGGTACGAGGCGGCCGCACCGCCTTCCTCCGACTCGGTGTCGAGCACGGTGCCCTGACCGAACCGGCGGGGCCTCAGGACGAGCGAGACCGACCGCTCGGCCGTCTGCATCGTGGTGAAGATCACCGTCCGCTTCGACCAGCCGAACGGGGAAAGGCTCCCGAGCGCCTCGGTCGGGTGGCGAATCAGGTTGGCCAGCAGCCTGAGCGGTCGGGTCAGCCGGGTGCCGCCGCCGGTCAAAAGGGTGAACAGGGTCGAGTTGGCATCTCCGGCCGTTCCGTAGGTGTTGTTGGTGATGTGGGTCTCCTCGTCGGGGAAGATCGAGGCCGTGATCGTGACGTCGGTCGTGTAGTCGGACTCCCTGGAGTGTGCGGTGGCGGCGGTGATCGCCTCGCTGTTGGTCCGGACGAGTCGGCCGAGCCTCGGCGAGAGCCCGGTCAGGCTCCCCCGCTCCCTGCAGCGGAGCAGGAGTTCGTTTGTCCCCAGGGTGCCCCCGGCCAGGACCACGCTGCCTGCCCGCAGGGTCACCTCCTCGCGATCGCCCGAGGGCGGTGTGGCCCGGTGGACCACCTCCCAGCCCTCCCCACCGTCGCTATCGCCGATCGGGCGGAGATCGACCACTTGCCGCCCGGCCCTTACCTCGGCCCCCTGCCGCTCCGCCAGCCAGAGGTAGTTCTTGACCACCGTGTTCTTCGCCCCGTGGCGACAGCCGAGCACGCATTGGCCGCACCTCAGGCACCCGGTCCTGGCCGGGCCGTCACCACCGAAATAGGGGTCCTCGACCTCGACCCCCGGCTCCCCCATGAAGACCGCGACCGGAGTGGTCCGGTAGGAGTCGGGTGCGTCGAGCTCGGCGGCGAGCTCCCTCATCAGCCGTTCGCTCGGGCCGTCGAAGTCGGGCTCGACCACCCCCAGCATCCGTTTGGCGGTCTCGAAGTGAGGCGCCAGCCGTTCCCTCCAGTCGCCGAGTCCGGCCCATTGCGGGTGGCGGTAGAAGGAGTCCGACTCCGGCACGTAGGAGGTGTTGGCCCAGGTCAGCGAACCGCCACCGACCCCGACCCCGGTCAGGACGTTGACGTGCCGGAAGGGGCTGATCCGCATGATCCCGCGCATCCCCAGCCGGGGCGCCCACTGGGCCTTCCAGACCTGCCAGCTGGAGCGGGCGAAGTCACCGTCCTCCCACCGTCGGCCCTGTTCGAGGACCAGCACCGAGTGGCCCCGCTCGGCCAATCGAAGCGCCGAGACGCTGCCACCGAACCCGGAGCCGACGACGATCCAGTCGTAGTCGAGGCGTTCGGCCGGCATCGCTTGTCAGGGGATGGCGACGATGAAGGAGATCCCGTTCACCGAATTACCGAACGGGCTAGAGGTGTGGACTTCGTATTGCCTTGGACCGCAAGATGCGCGGCCAGTTCCATTAGGCGCCACAAATGGATACCCAGGAAGCGCGAGTGCGGTCCGGCCCCACTCGACATTGGCCAGCAGTGGCCTGACCGGGTTGCCGTCGGAGCCGAAGGCAAGGGCCGCCACCTCCGGCGTCGGGGTGAGGCAATAGATGCCGTCAGCCGGCCTAGTAACGGAGCTAAATCCACTCGTAGATCCCGCCACTAACGACGGTGCGGTCTGGTCGATCAACCCATAGGCCAACGCCCCCTTGAGTGAGAGCTGGGCCGAGGCGCTCAACCGATCGGCTGCCAGGGATCCGGCCTTGACCTGGTCGTTCAGGACGGCTCCGTCCTGGATCGCCCTCCCCGGTACCGAGGAGTTCTTGAGGTTCGCCGCCTTGATCGTCGTCTGGGCGATCTTGTCGCCGGTCACCGATCCGTCGAGCAGGTCAGACTCGGCTATCGCACCCGGAGCGACCTTGGGCCCGGTTACGGACCCCGGCCCCAGCTTCCCCGAGGTCACTGCCCCGTTACGGAGCTTTGGAGCGGTGACCGCTCCGTTCCGGATCTGCTTGGTCCCGACCTTGGTCACGGCCCAGGCCGAACCGCCGAGCGCCACCACCAGCGCGATCAGGGCGACGACCATCGCGGGCGACGGCGGCCCGACCTTCCATTTCCCCGGGGAGTTCAGCCCTCTCCCCCGACCGCGTCCCGGGACGCGACCGTCACTCCTCGAACTTGCGGGTCTCTTCCTCGATCTTGGCTTCACTGGGCGCCTTGTCACGTGGGCCGTAGGCCGACCAGGCACTGAAGATTGTCGCGATCGCCAGTCCGACGATCACCCAGATCGGCCAGAAGTAGCCCTGCCCGGCGACCGCCCAGATGATCACCATGACGATGATCAGTACGAGGAAGCCCCCGACCATCTTCTTGAAGCCCGCCTGCTGCTTGAGCCGCTCTTCAGCGGCCTTTCTTGCGCTCGACTGTTCCATGACCGGGACCGTAACAGAGGTTCCGCGACCTGTCAGGGATCCAGAGGCCGGACCAGGTCGGGACGCCACCCTTGGCCCCGCTGTCTCCCCCAACCGCGTCTCTCGACGCGAGCGTCACTCGTCGGACTCGCGGACCTCTTCTTCGACCTCTGTCTCGACCACTGTCTCGCCAGGGGCCTTCTTCCGCCGACTGCGAACCTCCCAGGCGCTGGTGATGACTGCGACCAGCAGTCCGAGGATCGCGAAGTGCCACCAGGGCGTCTCCGGCCAGCCGAGGAATCCCGAGATCAATCCCCACACGAGGCCAACCACCACGGCCACGACGAATAGGACGAGCAATGTCCTACCGCTCATCGGAGCCGCGCCTCGACGACTTCCTCTCCCTCGGACCCCTCCATACGGGCCACCGTATCAGGGGCCTCCAGACCTTTCATGGGTCTTCTGAGTGGGCCGAGGTGCCGGGAGTCAGTCGTCCCCGCCACGACGAATCCGGATCGCCTCTGCGTGGGCCGGAAATCCTTCGTGGTCGGCAAGGGTGATCAGATCTCCAGCAGCCTCCGCGACCGCTTCCGGCGAAGCCTTGCCGATCGAAATCGCCTTGAGGAAGGTCTCGGCGGTGATCCCGCCGGTCACTCGGGCAAAGCCACTGGTCGGAAGCGCCGCTGGCACCCCGAGCAGGTAGTTCGCAAACGAGAACGGTGTCCCCTGGCCGAGCAGGACCTCCCCGGAGTACTCGATCCCCTCGAGCACCGCCTCGGGATCCGCAGTCGCGACCTGGAGGTGTTCGGGCGCGAACTCATTCGCCACCTCGACCGCCTGGTCCAGGTCGGTGACCAGGACCGCCCCGCCATTTTCCGACAGCGCGGCCGTTGCGTACCGCTTCCGCTCTTCCGGAAGGGCGTCGAGCATCCCACTGAGGGCATCCTCGACTGCCCCGACCAGGCCTTCGTCTGGTGTGATCAGGAGGACGGTCGAGTCCTCCCCGTGCTCGGCCTCGATCAGCAGGTCCGCGGCGAGCAGCACCGGATCGGCCGAGCCGTCGGCGACCACCATGCTCTCGGTCGGCCCCATGACCATCCGGGTGTGACAGCCCTTCAGCTGGCAGACGACCTGGGCCGCCTGTACTGCCGGGCTGCCAGGGCCGACCACCATCCGGACCCTCGGCACCGACTCGGTACCTACAGCGAGCGCGGCGACACCGGCCGGGCCGTTCGCCCTGAAGACCCGGCCGATCCCCAGCTCGGCCGCGACCGCCAGCACGGCGGGGTCGACCTCGCCCCCGCCACCGGCCATCGGTGGCACCACCACTGCGAGTTCCGGCACCCCGGCGACCGTCGCCGGGGTCCCCAGCTGCACCAGCACCGAGGGGAACGATCCCTTGCCGCTCGGAACGGACAGCCCGGCGCTCGCCACCGGGGTCACCTTCTCCCCCACCTCGACTCCGGGCCTCGGCTCGGCCCGCCATCCCCTCTTCTTCACGAGTTCCCGGTTGAAGTCCCTCGAGCCCTCGATCGCCGCGCGGATAGCACGAAGTAGCTCCGCCGGGATCCGGCCCGGTGCCGCCTCGACCTCCTCCGGGGGCACGGCGAGCGAGTCGGCAGCGAGCTCGAACCCGTCGTACTCGGCCAGCGCGTCGACGACCGCGGCATCGCCTCGCTCGGCTACGTCCTCGACGAGCCGACCGACCTGCTCGAGCAGGGCAGGGTCGAAGATCCGGTCCAGGCCGCGATCGAGCAGGGCTTCCCTCGCCTCCCCACCCATCTCGTCCCAGCGCCTGGCACCGAGCAGGCCCGACCCGGCCTCAGCCACGGTCCGACTCCTCTATATAACTGCGCGCTTTTTCGACTCCGACGGCCATCCCGGCCACGGTAGCGCTCAGGATGCCCGATTACAGGGAGGGACCGGCGATGCACCGCCCCCGCTCAGCCAGGCAGTGGGCTGCCGCCCCGCCCGCCGGCGGTTCACCGTCGCTAACCTTCGGGCATGGTCGAAAAGCACGATCGAGAAGAGATGAAGCGGGAGGCCGAACGGGCCGTGAACGAGGCCGGCGGCGGTGAAGCCGAAGGGTTCGAGCAGTCCGAGGAGGCACTTCGCGAGGCGGCCGAGAACTTCGACTCGGGCCACGTCCCGGCCAGGGACGCGACCCCGGTCGAGAAGGAGAATCCCGATGCCACCTACGGCGAGGCCGACCACGAACACTCCTCCGAGACCCCGGACGACGACCACGACTGAAGGCCGGCCCCCGGCCGGGAGGGTCAGCCCGAAGAGTCAGGTGGAGTCGGTGCGGAAGAGCCGCCGTCCCCGGACGAACCTGCCGGGACAGCTTTGGTACCCGCGGATGTCTGGGCGAGCACCTGCTTGAAGTCCCGCTTGTGGCGGCGGCGGTAGTAGAGCTCGAACAGAAGGCTCAGGCCCATCGTCACCACCAGGGCGATCGCCGAGCTCACCTGCTCGGTGACCATGTAATAGAGGAGCGCCGCGAGCAGGATCAGCGAGAGGACGATCGCCGTGACCAGCACCCAGAGCTTCGCCCCGGTCTTGTCGCGGAGCTTGATGTGGCCGTAATGGACGGCCGCATAGACGATCAGGAAGCCGGCGCTACCCATCGAGGCAACTGCGCTCAGCGGGAAGATCAGGATGAAGACGATCGTGATCGCCGCGGTGATGAACAGGCCCTCGACGTCCTTGCCCCAGAGCTTTCGGTCGAAGGCCGGAGGCAGGCCACCGTTCTTGGCTATCTGGTAAGCGACGTTGGCCGACCCGAAAAGGGTCGCGTTGACCGCTGAGGCGGTGGAGAGGATCGCCGCGATCGCGACCAGCTTGAAACCGAACTCACCCATCGAGGGCCTGGCGGCAACCGAGAGGGCGTCGTTGCCGAGGGACTCCACCTGGGGCAGTGGCAGGCTGAGGATCACCCCGATCGCCACCAGCACGTAGATCGCGATCGTTATCCCGACCGCACCGAACACTGCCCTGGGGATTTCCTTGTCCGGGTCCTTCATGTTGGCCGCGGCGTTCAGGATCAGGCCGAACCCTTCGAACCCGACGAAGATCACGCCCGCCCCGATCAGGATCTTCAGCGGAGTCGACCACCCGGATGGATCGAGCCTCGCCGCCGTGTCGCTGTCGAGCAGGGTGAGGGCAGCGACGATGAAGACGATCAGGATCGAGACCTTGATGATCACGATCACCGACTCGGCTCTTCCCATCAGACGACTACCGACGAAGTTGACCAGGGTGAAGACGAGGATGATCGCCACCCCGAATACCTCGGTCGGAAGATCCACGAAGGTGACCGCGTAGGCGGCGAAGCCGGTCGCGTAGATCGCCAGGGAGATGATGTAGGCGAAGTACTGGAAGACGTTCAGCGTGCCGGCCTTGACCGAGTCGCCGTAGCCCTGGACGAGGAAGGTGACCGACCCGCCGATGCTCGGAAAGGTCTTGCCCAGCTTGACGTAGCTGTAGGCGGCGAACAGGGCGACCACGCCACCGATTGCGAAGGAAACGGGAAGTGCCGAACCGACGATCCCGGCGACCACTCCGAGGATGGCGAACACCCCGGCACCGATCATCCCGCCGATGCCGATGCTGATCGCGGCGACCAGACCGATCGACTTGGTCTCTCCCGATGAAGCCGCCTTCTGCGGTGTAGCGCTCAAACAACCCCCCTAATCTCACCTCGCACCCCGTATGGGCTCCCCGGCAGCCTAGACCAGCAAAGGCGGAACTCGCAACGCGGGGCAACAAGGGCCGACCCGGTGGTGGGAGACTCCCCGGGGTGAGCGGGGAGAGCGAACTCGACGAGCTGAGGCGCCGGATCGAGCTGACCCTGGACGGGGCACGGTCCGAGGCGGTCGAAAAGCGCCACTCGACCGGTGGCAGGACGGCGAGGGAGAACCTCGACGACCTGGTCGACCCCGGCTCCTTCGTCGAGTACGGACGGTTCGCGATCGCTTCGCAGCGCTCCCGCCGGAGCGTCGAGGAGCTGATCGAGAAGACCCCGGCAGACGGCCTCGTCGGTGGCACCGCCCGGGTCAACGGGGAGCTGTTCGGCGAAGAGGACTCGGCCTGCGCCGTCCTTTCCTACGACTACACCGTCCTCGCCGGGACCCAGGGCCACGTCGGCCACCGAAAGAAGGATCGGCTGTTCGACCTGATCGAGCGAATGGGCCTGCCGACCGTGTTCTTCGCCGAGGGCGGCGGCGGCCGACCCGGCGACACCGACATCCCCGTGGTCTCGGCCCTGGAGGTTCCGGCCTTTGCCCTCTGGGCCGGACTCTCGGGGAAGGTCCCGAGGATCTCGATCGTCCACGGCCGCTGCTTCGCCGGTAACGCGGTGATCGCCGGTTGCTCCGACCTGATCGTCGCAACGGAAGGCTCCTCGATCGGGATGGGCGGGCCGGCGATGATCGCCGGAGGGGGCCTGGGCGAGGTCTCGCCCGACGAGGTCGGGCCGTCGGCGATGCAGTCCGGGAACGGCGTGATCGACTTCCTCGCCGCCGACGAGGCCGA
>CAITDZ010000161.1 GCA_903891285.1 uncultured Solirubrobacterales bacterium | reverse complement strand
GAGAGCTTTGCCTCCAGCCGGTCGAGGGCGAGGTCGCGGTTGCGGGCCTGGGAGCGTGCGTCCTGGGCGACGGCGGTGACCACCGGCCCGAGCCGCTCGGTGATCCTCTGTCGCTGGGCTTCGGTCAGGGAGGTCGAGGTGGCGACGTCGAACCGGGCCTCGATGCGGGAGGCGGTCACGTTCGCGTGCTGACCTCCGGGTCCAGAGGAGCGGGATGCCTTCAGCTCGATCTCGGCGATGGGGATGAACGGGCCCCCGTCGGGTCTGATCCCGCGCTTCATGCTCAACCCGACTCGGTCGGCCGCGCCTTCCGGTCGAACGTCCCGGCGACCAGTTTCCAGGCGACGTAGAGGGCGAGCACCCCGAAGGCGATCTTCAATGCACGTTCGGGGATGTTGTTGGCGAGCACCACTCCGACCACAACCCCTACCGGGGAGAGCAGGCCGATCAACAGGCCATCGCGGAGGTCGACATTGCCGAAGCGGCGCTGGCTCAGGGCACCGAACAGCGAGACGACCGAGATCATCAGGAGCGAGGTCGCCTCTGCCTCGACCTGGTCGAGCGAGAGGAAGGCGACGAGGGCCGGCACGAAGAGCACGCCACCGCCGACCCCGATCAGGCCGGCAACGACCCCGCCGAGTGCACAGATGAGGATTGCTAGGGCGAGGTCCATCGGCCTAGAAGAAGAACATCTGGATTGCGACCCCGACCAGGACGACGGCAAATACGAGCGAGATCAGGCGTTCGGAGACCCTCTGCTGAAGGGTGGTCCCGACCAGCACGCCTCCGACGGCCGGGATCGACAGGAGCAGGCCGGTGCCCCACTCGACGCTGCCATAGAAGGCGAAGGTGATCACGGCGAATAGGGCGATCAGGACGATCGCGGCGAGGCTGGTGCCGGTGGCGAGCCTCTCGGTATAGCCGAGGAAGGCGATCAGCATTGGCACGATCACGGTTCCGCCTCCGACGCCGAACAGACCGCTGAAGGCCCCGGCAGCGGTGCCCAGCAGGACCAGCTTGATCAGACGCCCGCGCTCCATCCCGGCGATACTAGAAGCATGACTTCGGACTCACCTCTGTCGGTGCTGTTGGACGATCCCGACTCGTCGGCCCTGATCACCGACGTTGACGGGACCCTCTGCCGGATCGTCGGACGACCCGAGCGGGCGGTGGTCCCGGCACGGGCGCGGACCTCGCTGGGAACCCTCGCCGAGCGGCTCGAGGTGGTCGCCTGCGTCAGCGGGCGCCCGGTCGAGGTGGTCAGTCGAATGGTCGACGTCCCCTCGCTCACTTACATCGGTAACCACGGCCTCGAACTGATCGAGCCGGGTGGTTCGGCACCGGTGGTCGAACTAGATGCTGAGGACGCGGCCCTCACCTCGGCGTTCATCAGGGAGCACGACAGCCCCTTCTGGGTATCGGCGGGGATCCGGGTCGAGGACAAAGGTCCGATCCAGGCACTCCATTGGCGCGGGGCGGACGAGCGGACCGAAGCCACCGTCCACGAGATAGCCGACCTCGCCGCAGCCTCCGGGCTCGACATACATTGGGGACGGAAGGTGATGGAGATCCGGCCGCCAGGGATGGAAGGGAAGGCCGGGGCGGTCGAGTCCCTGCTCGAGGGGCGTGGCATACGGACCGTCGCCTTCGCCGGGGACGACCGGACCGACCTCGAAGCCGCGATCCGGCTGAAGGAGATGAAGGAGTCGGGGGAGATCGATCGGCTGGTCCTCGTCGCGGTTTCCTCGACCGAAGGCCCGCCGGAGTTGGTCGAGATTGCCGATGTGGTGGTCGACGACCCCGATCGGTGGCTCGAGATGCTCCAGGGCCTGGCCGGCTGAGGGGGCGGTGTGCCTTACTCCGAGCTGCTCAGGGCGACGGTCTTCCTGACCGCCGGGGGAGCGACCGTGCTTGCGGCGCTCTCGATCATCGGGATCACCCAGGGTGGCGATGACCTGGTGATCGTGGTCGCTTTGGTCTGGTGGTTCCTCGCTGCGGTGATCGGGACGGTCCTGGGCTCGCCCGAGAGGGTCCGTGAGGGGGTCGGGCGCACCCTGGCCGACGCCCGGACCGCCCCCACATCGGGGCCAGGGGTTTCGCTTCCCTCACCGGGTCGGATCGCCTTCGGAAGGACCTGGCCGATCCTGCTTGCCGTAGGCCTTGCCGGGGCGCTGGGGGCATTCCTGCCGGAGGTGGCGGTGATCGCCAGCGGCTATTCGCTGCTGGTCTCGCTCGCCTGGCGAAACCGCGAGGCTGCAGTCCTGGCGGTCGAGCGAAGGGACGGAGTCAGGTTCCTGGTCGAGTCGGGTTCGGCCCTGAAGCCGATCCGGCTGCTTCGCTCGCCTGGGCTGACCCAGCTCTAGGGATTCGCACCTACTTCCACCAGGACCTGGTGTTCAGGACCTGCTTCGGCCCGAGCCAGGCCCGGCGCGCCGTGGCGACCGCGTACTCCATGTAGTCGAAGTGGGCCGGATCGTGGGCGTCCGTGGTCAGGGCGATCTCCACTCCGGCCTCGGCGGCGAGTCGAGCGTGGACGTCGGAGAGGTCCCGCCGCCTCGGGTTCCCGTTTATCTCCATCGCGGTCCCGCTCGCTGCGGCGGCTTCGACCAGGGCCTCGATGACGACCGGATAGGGATCGCGCTGGTTCAGCAGTCGGCCGGTCAGGTGGCCGATGCAGTCGACCAGCGGGTTCTCGATCGCCTCCTTCAGCCTCCCCGTCATGAAGTCGGGGTCGTCGCGGACCGAGGTGTGGACTGAGGCGATCACCCAGTCGAGTTCGGCGAGCAGGTCTTCCTCGTAGTCGAGCTTGCCATCGACCCCGATGTTCACCTCGGAGCCGGCCAGCAGCCGGAACCCCTTCTTCGCCTTCGACCGTGACTTGCGGAACTTGGCGTTCAGCTCGGCGATCTCGGCGATCCGGGCCTCGAGTTCCTTCGGCGAGACGTCGTTTCCGAATCCGTGGGAGGCGGAGTGGTCGGTCACTGCGATGTACTCGTAACCGAGGGCGATCGCGGCCTCGGCCATCTCCTCGAGGGTCGCCCGGCCGTCGGAGAGAGTGGTGTGGGTGTGGAGGTCGCCCTTGATCATCTTCCGGGTGACCAGCTTCGGCAGACGGCCCTCGCGGGCGGCTTCGAGTTCGCCCCGACCCTCGCGGAGCTCGGGCTCGATGTATTCGTAACCCAACCTCTCGTAGACCCCCTGCTCCGAGTCGAAGCATTCGACCTCGCCCGTCTCGTCGTCGGTTATCCCGTGCTCGGAGACGTGTAGTCCCTCGGCGACGGCCGCCTCACGGAGCTCGGTGTTGTGGGTGGCCGATCCGGTGAAGTGCTGGAGCAGGTTGCCGAAGGCATCGGGTGGGACGATTCGGACGTCTACCCCGACCCCGGAGTTGGTTTCGAGCCTCACCCCCTTGTCCGAGGGGTTGCCCCGGTTTCCGATCAGCGGGTGTTCGGCGATCCGGGTTGCCAGGGCCTTTGGCTCGTCCGAGGTTGCGATCAGGTCGAGGTCCTTGCAGGTGTCGGCCATCCGGCGGACCGAGCCGGCTATTTCGGCCCGGTCACAGGCCGGGTCCGCGCGGAGGGCCTCGACCAGCTCGCGGGCCACCGGCAGCACCTCGTCGAGCCTCAGGCGGGATGGGCCCTCGGGTTCCTTGGCCAACCGGTCGAGGCCAGAGAGGATGTTCTCCTCGACCTTCGGGCCCAGTCCCTTCAACTCCCGGACTTTGCCGGCCTCGGCGGCATTGCGAAGGTCGGCCGGCCCGTCCACCCCGAGCTCCTCATGCAGTCGACGGACCGTCTTCGGGCCGAGGCCAGGGATCCGGTTGATCTCGATCAGGCCCGGCGGAATCTTCTCCTTCAGCTTCGCCGCCGCCGGGATCTCCCCGGTTTCGACCAGGGCGACGATCTTCTCCTCGAGCGTCTTGCCGACGCCGTCCAGCTCGGTCACCTTCCCTTCGATGGCCAGGTCCTCGACCGATCGCGGCTCGGAGCGGACCGAGCGGGCCGAATTGACGTAGGCGAGGATCCGGTAGCGGTCCGCCCCGTCGAGCTGGTAGAGCACGGCGAGTTCGTCGAGTGCGTCGGCGATCTCGGCGTTGGTCATGGCCAAAAGCTAACGGCCGTGCGACCCCCGACCCGGTGTCAACAGCCCTACTTCATTTTGTATAGTAAGGTCTCGGTGTCCGACTTCGCAGCGGTCCCGGATACGATCGGGACCCCAAGTCGGAGTCCACGGCGAAACAGCTATCAACGAGAGGATCAGGTGCGAGACAGATGTCAGGCAGCCTTCCCGAAGTAACAGACACGAACTTCCAGTCAGAGGTAATCGATCAGTCCGGGGCGACTTTGGTCGACTTCTGGGCTCCCTGGTGCGGACCGTGCCGGGTCCTCACCCCCGTCCTGGAGGAGATCAACGGCGAGCGCGACGACATCCGAGTGGTCAGCCTGAACGTCGACGACAACCAGCAGACGGCAGCTCAGTACGAGGTGATGTCGATCCCGACG
>CAITDZ010000160.1 GCA_903891285.1 uncultured Solirubrobacterales bacterium | reverse complement strand
GGGCTTAGTTGATCCTGGCGAGCCGTAACCCGCACAAGGTGCGCGAGTTCGGCGAGATAGAGGGGCTGCCGGAGATCGAACCCCTGCCCGAGGTGGTCGAGCTCCCACCGGAGGATGCCGCGACCTTCGCCGGCAATGCGCTTGGCAAGGCGAGGGCTGCCTGGGAGGCGACCGGGGAGGAGGCGATCGCCGACGACTCAGGGCTTGTGGTCGATGGGCTCGACGGAGCACCCGGGGTCCTGTCGGCTCGATTCGCCGGCGAGGGGGCGACCGATGCCGAGAACCTCGAGCTACTGATCGAGTCTCTCGAGTCCGTGCCGATCGGGTCGCGGACCGCGCGTTACGTATGCGCCCTTGCCCACGTCGCATCGGACGGAGCCGAGCAGGTGGTCGAGGGTCTCTGTGAGGGGATTCTGATCACCGAACCGAGGGGAAGCGGGGGGTTCGGATACGACCCGATCTTCGTACCGTCCGACACCGGGCCGTCGGACGACAGGACGATGGCTGAGCTGAGCTCGTCGGAGAAGCATGCGATCAGTCACCGGGGCCGGGCGGCCCGACTACTCGCCGAGCGGCTCTCCGGATCCTGATGTCCCGGCAGCCTCGGCGTCGGGGCTTCGCTCTGGCAGGAGGTTGACGGCAGCCGCGAGTCCGATCGCGATCACGGTCCAGCCATAGCCCGAATAGCCGATCGCGAAGCAGAGCGCGGCGAGTCCGGCGCAGACCAACACCGCGACGATCCAGACGATCCGTTCGACCGACACGGCAGTATCTTCCCCTATCGGCATGCGGAACCAGAGTCCCGAAGAATCATCGGCCCCAGGCGGCCGACCCGTCAGGGAGGGGGCATCGGACCGTCAGGGTGTTGGGTACCTGGCCGAGCTCGAGCCGGATCTCCGTGGAGCGGCGATCTTCGACAGGCAAGGGGGCCTGGTCGAGTGCTCGGTCGGCGCGGGCTCGGGGTTTGCCGAAGCAGCGGCCGAGCTCGTCTCCAGAGTCGAGGCGGGATGCGATGAGCCGATCGACAGCTGTCACATCGCTTCCGACGACGCTGAGGTCTTCCTGGTCCGCGAGGCCGGCATGACCCTGGTCGCCGTGGCGGAGCGCTTCGTACTTTCGTCGCTGATGACCTACGACATTCGCATGACCCTGCGAGACCTTTCTTCGGAGGCTTCCCTTGGTTAAGCCACACCGGCTGCTGGCCGATCGAGTCGGCTCCTATGCCGACGAGGCGCGGGCCTTCATGCGCCGCCGCAGGCACCATCGGCGGCCCTACATCCGGATTCAGTACGTCGGCGGGGACGCGGTCGAAATTCCCCTCGATTCTGCAGTGGGAGCGGCGATAGGGACCGCAGCCGCTTCGCTTATTTCCAGAAGTCCCGCCCCGCCGGCACCCCCCGGCGCCTCCGATCCCCGCTAGTTGCGCGGTTTTTTCCGCTTCACCGTCCGAATCCGGTGTTAGCTTTGCGAAATCACCTACTCCTGAGGAGGATTACTGACGTGACGAAAGCTGAGTTCGTAGACAAGGTTGCCGCCGACAGTCGGATCGGCAACAAGAAGGAAGCCGCCGACGCGGTCGATGCCGTTCTCGACGCGATCACGGACACCCTGGTCGCTGGCGGGGAGATCAACTTCACCGGCTTCGGGAAGTTCCATGTTGCCCATCGCAAGGAGCGCCAGGGCGTGAACCCCCGTACGGGCGAGCGGATCACCATCGCCGCCAGCAAGGTACCGCGCTTCTCCGCAGGCTCCGGCCTGAAGAAGGCGGTCAAGGGCTGAGTCTCTTCATCGATCGGGCTGCGGCGCTCGTCGAGGAGCGCCGCAGCCAGGTCTGCCTCGGTCTCGACCCGCTGGTCGATCCCGGGATTACGGCGGAGACCGATGGTCCAGCCGCCGATCTCATCTCCGAATCCGTCCTCGAATCGTGCGTTTCGCTGATCGAGCGCGCCGGTCCGAGCTGCGTAGCCGTCAAACCCCAGCTTGCGAGTTTCGAGCGGCTGGGCTGGCGTGGCTTCAGGACTCTCGAGCAGGTCTGCCTGGCCGCCCGGAACCTCGGTTTGATGGTTATTGCCGATGGCAAGCGCGGCGACGTCCCGGTCTCCGCCAGGGCTTACGCTGACGCCCTGACCGTCGAAGGCCTCGGCCCGCTCGTCGATGCCTTCACGGTCAACCCGTTTACCGGGGCTGACTCGATCGAACCCTTCGTCGAGGCGGCCGAGCGTTCCGGGAGCGGGATCTTCGTCCTGGTCAGGACAAGCAACCCGGGTGCCACCGACTTTCAGGACCTGACCTTCGAGGGTGCCCCGCTCTTCGAGCACGTGGCGCGGGTCATCGAACGCTTTGCCGGCCGCCTCGAGGGCTCCTGCGGACTCAGCGGCATGGGGGCGGTAGTCGGGGCGACCGAGCCGGAGCATCTCGGACAGGTCCGAAGGATCCTGCCGAAATCGATCTTCCTGATTCCCGGGGTCGGTGCCCAGGGGGGTCGGCCCGAAGACCTGGCGGAGGCCTTCGCCCCGGGCAGGGCATCGGCCCTGGTGAATGCCTCCCGCTCGATCGCCGGGGCAGACGACCCGGCTCTCGCGGCCGAAGAGCTCCGGAAGACCCTCTGGGAGGTTTCGGGCGCTCGATCGCGGAGCGGCTGAGTACGGACTCCGCCCGTTTCGGCCGGGTAGCATCGACTTACCGAAAGGAACGGACCCGGTCGGCCCGGAAGTCCGACCTCATTCAGGTCGCATGGACAAGCGAGGCAGCGAAATCTCGATAGGTGCAAGGGTGGCGGCCGCCGCGGCCCTCGCGATCGCAGGGATAGTGCTCGTTGTCGCCCTGGGCGGCGCCCTTTCCGGTGGGGACTCCGGCCCCGCCCCGGGATCGGGTGACTCCACGCAGTCTGCGACAAGCCCTGAGGTACGGTCCGGCCCCGCCTCCTACGAGGTCGAAGAGGGGGACACCCTGTCCGCGATATCGGAACAGACCGGGGTCTCGGTCACCCGGATCGAGGAACTTAACCCGGGCCTCGACCCTCAGGCGCTCGCCCCGGGGCAGGAACTGCGCCTCAGGTGAGTCGTGGCACCGGCAACTCGAGCGGGCATTCGGGCGCCCGGCTGAAGGTCCTGCTCCTTTCCCTTCTTGCGGTCTTGCTGCTCGCACCGGTTGCGCAGGTGCCGGCTCGGGAGCGCGACCGCGCCGGGGACCCACCGAAGCTTGCCGCAAAGAGCTGGGTCCTCGTCGAGCGACGCTCGGGTGATGTCCTCACGTCCAAATCCGTGGACGAGGTCCTGCCGATGGCCAGCACGACAAAGCTGATGACCGCCTACCTGGCGATCAAGAGACTCGACCCTTCCCAGGTGGTCAGGGTCGGTTATTACCCGGCCGATCCTGTCGAATCGGTGATGGGGCTCGAGCCCGGGCAGAAGGTCTCGGTCCGGGACCTCCTGCACGGCCTGATCATGTTGAGCGGCAACGATGCGGCGGTCGCCCTGGCGAAGGCGGTGTCTGGCACCGTCCCGCGCTTCGTGCGGTTGATGAATCGGACCGCGGCTCGCCTGGGACTCGATCGGACGGGCTATCGGAATCCGATCGGACTCGATGCGCCGGGTCACCTGTCGAGTGCCGGCGACCTGGCGAAGATCAGCCGTGTCCTGATGGGGATTCCCCGGTTCCGCGCGATCGCTGCGGATCGGGAGACCCTGCTGACCAGCTACCGCCCCCCGTTGGCGATCACCACGACCAACGACTTTCTCCTCTCCTACCCCTGGGCAAGGGGGATCAAGACCGGCGCCACCAACCTGGCGGGGTACATCCTTGCCTCGGCGGGCGAGCGGAGGGGCGTCGAGCTGATCGGAGTCGTGATGGGGACTACCTCCGAACTTGCCCGCGACAGCGAAAGCGCACGGCTTCTGGAGTGGGGCTTCGCCCTCTACCGGGAGAGGGTCCCGTTCCGCCGCGGGGTCGTCGCCACTGAGGTTCCGATCCGGTTCCGTGAGCCGGGACTCGAGCTCGTTCCCGGCTCGACCGAGCGGGTCGGTCTGCGGAATGGGCAGGTACTCAAGGTCCGTTACAACGTGCCGGATGAGGTAGAGGGGCCGATCCGCCGTGGGTCGCCGGTCGGCCGGGCCCTCGTCCTGGTCGATGGCGAGCCGGTGTCGAGGGCTCTCCTGCTCGCAGCCGATCCCGTCTCGGCGCCAACCGCGGTCGAGGAGGTAAGGGGATTCACGGAGGAGAGGTTCTTCCTGTTGGGATTGCTCCTGTTCGCCATACTGTTGCTGGCCGTGGTGTTCGGCCGAAGGCGTGACCGGAAGGCGAGGGAAGCGGTGAGACGAATCGGGAGGAAACGGACTTGATCCTGACAGTGGCGCTGAACCTTGCGATCGACCGCTCGGTGATGGTTCCCAACCTGGCCCTCGGGCGTCGTCACAGGTCGGTCGACAGCACCATGGTTGCCGGGGGCAAGGGCGTGAACGTCGCCCGGGCACTTTCGAGACTCGGCAGTCCGGTGATCGCAACCGGCTTCGTGGGGGGGCTGAACGGCGAGCAGGTGGTCAGCCAGCTCGAACGGGAGCGGATCATGACCGACTTCACCCCAATCACTGACGAGACCCGTTTCAACCTCGCGATCGTCGAGCCCGCCACCGGCGAGCAGACCGAGGTGAACGAACGCGGTCCGATGATCACCCCGGATGAAGCCGAGGCCTTCGTCGAGAGGCTCGACTACCTCGCCGGTGGGGCCTCCATCTGCGTGCTCGCCGGAAGCCTTCCCCCTGGCCTGGACGAGGACTTCTACGCGCGGCTGGTCGGGATCCTGAAACGGCGCGAGGTCGAGGTCGTCCTCGACGCCGACGGCGGTCCGATGGCGGAGGGGATGAGGGCCGGCCCCTCGGTGATCACCCCCAACCGGGTCGAGGCCGAGGAGCTCGTCGGACGCGAGTTCGAGACGGTCGACGAGATAGCCGGGGCGATTCCCGAGCTGGTCACCGCAGGGCCGGCCCGGGCGATCATCACCCTGCCGGACGGCTGCGTCGCCGGCCTCGATGGGCCTGACGGGGAAGTGCTCGTGAGGGCGTCGATCGAATCCCTTGAGGCCCGCTCGAGGGGCGGGGCGGGGGATGCCTTCGTCGCCGGTTACGTAGCCGGTCGGCATCGTGGGCTGGATCCGAAAGGTTGCCTTGCCCTCGGGGTGGCCTGCGGAGCCGAGTCGACCCAGCACTTCGGCGCCGGGATCGTCGATCCGCACGAGGCCGAGCGGTTGGCATCAGAGGTCGAGCTCGAAGAGGTCGGCTCGGCCGCCTCGACCATCTGAACGGCAGCCAAGTCCGGGGCTTCCCGGGATCTTCACACCCTGCGTCTGGTTTCGGCCTACTTTGGGTTTCGACACGGAGATCTCTCCTTCCGAGTCAAGCGACGACAAGTGACCTGGTCGGCCTCGAGCTCTTCGGCTCAGGACTCGATCGAGGTCACCTCCTCAGGGAAGTCCGGCCGGCGGTCGGGCTTCCTCATGCCGAGTGGTCCGCGGGCGGTCATCGATGACTAGACTCGTCCGGTAGCGGACGTAACCTCACGCTTTCACCAGACGCCCGGAGGAGTTGCATTGGAAATAGAGATCGGTCGAGGTAAGAAGGGTCGGAGGGCCTACGGCTTCGACGACGTGGCGATCGTGCCCTCCCGGAGGACCCGGGACCCGGACGACATCGACATCTCCTGGACCCTCGGTCCCTACCGCTTCGACCTGCCGCTGGTCGCTTCGGCGATGGACGGCGTGGTAAGTCCCGAGACCGCCGTCCTGGTCAATCGCCTCGGTGGGCTCGGCGTTCTCAACCTCGAGGGGATCTGGACCCGATTCGAGGATGCCGGCGACCAATTGGCCCGTATCGCGGGGGCGCCCAAGGACGAGGCGACCCGGATGATGCAGGAGATCTATGCCGAGCCGGTGAAGCCGGAGTTGATCGCGGCCCGGGTCGCCGAGATCAAGGCCGAAGGCGCCGTCGCCTGTGGGTCGCTGACCCCCCAGAAGGTACGTGAGCACTACGAAGTGGCGGTCGAGGCCGGGCTGGACATCCTGGTGATCCAGGGCACGGTGATCTCGGCCGAACACGTCTCGACCACGGTCGAGCCGCTCAATCTGAAGGAGTTCATCGCGGAAGTGCCGGTCCCGACCGTCGTGGGAGGCTGCGCCTCCTACTCGACCGGGCTGCATCTGATGCGGACCGGCGCCGTGGGAGTTCTGGTGGGAGTCGGCCCGGGTGCGGCCTGCACGACCAGGGGCGTCCTCGGGATTGGGGTACCCCAGGCGACCGCGATAGCCGACGTCGCAGCGGCGCGGGCCCAGCACATGCTCGAGACCGGTGAGTACGTGAACGTGATCGGCGATGGTGGGATGCGCACGGGCGGTGATGTTTCGAAGGCGATCGCCTGTGGCGCCGACGCCGTGATGATCGGCTCGCCACTAGCCAGGGCGAAGGAGGCCCCGGGTCGGGGGTTCCACTGGGGCATGGCCACCTTCCATCCCTCTCTCCCGAGGGGCACGAGGGTCGCCACCATCCAGGACGGGACGATGGAGCAGATCCTGCTCGGACCCGCCCGCGAGAACGACGGCACCTTCAACCTGATGGGCGCCCTCCGCACTTCGATGGCGACCTGTGGTTACGAGGACATCCGTTCCTTCCAGCGGGCCGAGGTGATGGTCGCCCCGGCCCTGATGACCGAGGGAAAGAAGCTCCAGAGCGAGCAGTCGGTCGGCATGGGATCCAACGGCCGGGCGGCGGTCTCGGCCGGGGTCGGCGTCGCCGACGACTGATGCCGGAGGCCGAGACCGAGGAGGTCCTGGTCCTCGATTTTGGCGGCCAGTATTCCCAGCTGATTGCCCGTCGCATCCGTGAGTGCGGTGTCTTCTCCGAGATGCTGCCGGCCAGCGTGCCGATCGGGACCGTCCTCGAGAGGAAGCCGAAGGCGGTAGTCCTCTCCGGGGGGCCGGCGTCGGTCTATGACCCAGGTGCCCCCGAGTTCCCCGGCGAGCTGCTCGAACTCGACGTCCCGGTCCTGGGCATCTGTTACGGAATGCAGGCGATGGCCAAGGCCCTCGGCGGACGGGTCGAGGCGGCCGAGGCGGGGGAGTTCGGGCGGACCGACCTGACCGTCACCGGCGATGGAGGGGCATTGCTGGGCGGCCTGCCCCGGGAGCAGAGCTGCTGGATGAGCCACCGGGACTCGGTGTTCGAGGCACCCGAGGACTTCGAGGCGGTCGCCTCGACTCCCGGGTCCCCGGTTGCCGCCCTCGAATCACCCTCACGCGGTCTCTACGGGATCCAGTTCCACCCGGAGGTCGTCCACACTCCTTTCGGCACGGAGGTCCTCGACCGTTTCCTCAGGGAGGTAGCCGGCTGCAAAGAGGCCTGGAGTCCGGCGTCGATCGTTGCCGAGCAGGTGGAGGCGGTCCGCGAGCAGGTAGGGGACTCGAAGGTGATCTGCGGGCTGTCGGGCGGAGTCGACTCATCGGTCGCAGCTCGGCTCGTCTTCGAAGCCGTCGGGGAGAACCTGACCTGCGTCTTCGTCGACCATGGCCTGATGAGGGAGAACGAGGCCGAGCAGGTGGTCGAGGCCTTCAGCGGCTTCGGTATTCCCTTGATCCACGTCGACGCCGAAGATCGTTTCCTCGAGAGGCTCTCCGGGGTCACGGAACCCGAGGCGAAGCGGAAGATCATCGGAGAAGAGTTCATCCGGGTCTTCGAGGAGGAGGCCCGGAAGATAGAGGGGGCCGACTACCTCGTCCAGGGAACCCTCTACTCGGATGTGATCGAGTCGGGCGGATCCGACCACGCAGAGACGATCAAGTCGCACCACAACGTCGGTGGTCTACCCGAGGATCTCGACCTCGAGCTGGTCGAGCCACTCAGGATGCTGTTCAAGGACGAGGTCCGGGCCGTCGGCACGGAGCTCGGGCTTCCCGACCGGCTGGTCTGGCGACAACCCTTTCCCGGTCCTGGCCTCGGCATCCGGATAGTCGGTGGAGAGGTGACCCGGGAGCGACTCGACATCCTTCGTGCGGCCGACTCGATCCTCCAGCAGGAGATCCGGGCCGCCGAGCTCTACCGGGATCTCTGGCAGTCCTTTTGTGTCCTCCCCGTGGTTCGCTCGGTCGGGGTCCAGGGCGACGGTAGGACCTACGCCTACCCGATCGTGATCCGGGCCGTCACCTCCGAGGATGCGATGACGGCGGACTGGGCCCGCCTGCCCTACGACCTTCTCGAGAAGGTCTCCAACCGGATCATCAACGAGGTCGACGGGGTCAATCGCGTGGTCCTCGACATCTCCTCCAAGCCGCCGGCGACGATCGAGTGGGAGTAGGCCTCAGTCGGCCCCGCACCGCCTGCAGGTTCCCCGAAGGGTCACTTCGTGGCCCTCGATCGTGAACCCCTCCTTCGCAGGCAGTTCGTGGATCGCCTCCTCGAGGG
>CAITDZ010000159.1 GCA_903891285.1 uncultured Solirubrobacterales bacterium | reverse complement strand
CGGGAGGATCCGGACCCCACTTTCTGGCGAATGAATCGCTCGCTGGCAGATGATCGCTGGCTTGCCCCCTATGACGTCAGGCAGTCCGTCGCCCATGCGGCCGAGCTGTGCAGGCTGGGAGTGCTCGACGAAGATGAGCTCCATCGGCTGAGGGAAGCCCTGGAGCAGATCGCCCTCGAGTTCGAGGATGACAGCTTCCCGGAAATCGATTCGGATGAGGATGTCCACATGGCGATCGAGCGCCGTCTTGGAGACCTCGTCGGTCCAGTCGCCGGAAAGCTCCATACGGGTCGCTCCCGAAACGACCAGGTTGCAACCGATCTCGCACTGGCCACGATGGATGGGGCCGGGGAGGCGATCGCCTTGATCGATCAGGTGATGGAGGCGCTCCTGGCTCAGGCTCATGACCATCTGGACTGGGTCATGCCCGGATACACCCACCTCCAGCGCGCACAGCCCGTCTACCTGGCCCACCACCTCATGGCCTACTTCTGGATGCTGGCCCGTGACCGGGGCAGGTTCCAGGCCGCGGTTCGATCTGCCTCGGAGATGCCCCTGGGCTCGGGCGCCCTGGCGGGGGTCAACTGGGAGCTAGACAGGGCCGCACTTGCTCAGGAGCTCGGTTTCGAGGCCCCGTCCAGGAACTCGATAGACGGGAGTTCGAATCGGGACTTCGTGCTCGACTTCCTCTCGGCCGCGGCGATCTGCGGCAGCCATCTGTCCCGTCTCGGTTCGGAAATCGTGATCTGGTCAAGCACCGAGTTCGGGTTTTGCACGCTGTCCGAACCCTTCACATCGGGTTCCAGCATCATGCCCCAGAAGCGGAATCCGGACTCGGCAGAGATCCTCAGGGGAAAGGCTCCGGTCCTCGCCTCTTCGTTCTCGGCCCTGCTCGGTGTCCTCCATGGGCTCCCCCTGACGTACAACAAGGACCTCCAGGAAGACAAGAGACCCCTGAGGGACGGTATCGGCGCAATCCTCGGCTGCCTCGGGATGGCCGATGGGATGGTCCGGGGCCTGGTCTTCGACAGGGAACGTCTTGCGAGCGCGGCAGCGGACGAATGGCTGTCAGCGACCGAGATTGCCGACCTGCTGGTCGCCAGAGGTGTGCCCTTCAGGGAGGCCCACGGAATCGTTGGCGCGATGGTCTCCGACTGCATCGATTCCGGGAGAACCTTTTCCGACCTTACCCCGGACGAGCTCGAGGGCTACTCGGAACACCTTGCTTCCGGGATCGGAGAGCTGCTGGGCGCCGAGGCCGCGGCCGAGTCGAAGAGGGGACCGGGCTCGACGTCCCGGGCGAACCTCGAGCAACAGCTGGTCGAGGCCCGAGCCTTCCTCACCGATTCCGTCGACCAGGCCTGAGTGGGCGCCCGGTCAGGGCGTGAAGCCGCCCGAGGAGGATGCTCCTCCCGAAGGCGCAGGAGCGGCCGGGGCGGGGGCCGCGGGAGCCGGAGCCGGTGTCGCAGGCGCTGGAGCGGCCGGGGCGGGGGCTGAAGTCGAGGGGGCCGGCACGTAATCGGTTCCACCGGAGTAGCCCCCGTAGTCCGAGGAGGTGGAGTCCGACTCGGAATCGTCGCCGGAGCTCTCCCGTTCGTATGCCCGTCCGGCCTCTATCGCCTTCCAGGCTTCGATGACCCGGGACCAGATGATCGCCGGGAAGGTTCCTCCGTCGACCGGGCTCCCCCCGTATTCGGTGGTCATTTCCTGGTAGCCCTCCGCGTATCCGACCCAGACGCAGGCGGTGACCTCGGTTATCGCCCCGCAGAACCAGGCGTTGCTGTTGTTCTCGGTCGTGCCGGTCTTGCCCCACTGGGAGTCGTCGCCGACGCTCGCATTCGTGCCGGTGCCGCTGCTCACCACGCTCGACAGGAGGGACTTCGCCGTTTGAGCCGCGCCGGAGGAGAGAGCTCGGGTCTCGATCACCTCATTGTCACCACCCCTGACCGTCTTGCCCTCGGCGTCGGTCACCTTCGTGTAGGAGACCGGCGAATCACCGGGTTCGGGTGCGAGGGTCCCGCTGATTCGCTCACCGTCGTTCGCCAGGGTCGAGAAGGCGTATGTCCACTGGAGCGGTGTGACCTCGGTCGTGCCCAGGACCATCGCGGGGTTGAGGTCGATCCGGTCGGTTACGCCCATCCTGTGAATCGTGCGCGCGATCTGCCGGGTACCACCCTTGATCGTTTCCAGCCCGACCTGGGCATAGACCGAGTTGTCGGAGTAGGTCGTCGCGGTGGCCAGCGAAGCCGAGCCGATGTAGCTGTCCTCGTAGTTCTTGACCGGGAAGTACTCCTTGCCCTTCTTGCCGAAGGTGAAGAGCTGGGGGGCGGACTCGTAGACGGTGTAGGGAGAGACGCCCTGCTGAAGTGCTGCGGACAGAACGAAGGCTTTTACCGTGGAGCCAACCTGTCGGTAGCCCTGGGTGGCCAGGTTGAAGGGCTTGGCATCGAAGTCCTCGCCGGCGACCATCGCGTCGATCGTCGCGTCATCGTTGTTGATCACAACCACCGCCGCATCGGGACCAATGCCGCCGATGGTCGAGTAGACCGCGTCCTCGGCTGCTCTCTGCATCTCGAGGTCCAGGCTCGACTTGACTGTAAGTCCGCCGAAGAAAGTCCGGCCGGCCCCAAACCGGTCGACCAGTTGCTGCCGGATCCAGGAGGTGAAGTAGGGCGCCTCTGAGTCGATCTGTGGCGGCTCCACGGTACTTGGAGCGGGGAGGGGCTCGGCACGGGCCTCGCTGTATTGGGCCTCGGTGATGAACCCCTGCTCGAACATGCGATCGAGGACCAGGTTCCTCCTCGCCAGCGAGGCCTTCGGGTTGAACTTGGGGTCATAGCCGTAGGGGTTCTGGATGATTCCGGCGAGCATTGCCGACTCGGCCGGGTTGAGCAGCGCAGCGCAAGGATCTTCGTCCGTTCCGCACTCGGGGTGGGCTGCACCGAAGTAGGTGCGGGCCGCCGCCTCGATTCCGTAGGCGCCCGATCCGAAGTAGACCGAGTTGAGGTACTCGGTCAGGATCTTGTCCTTCGTCCAGGTGCGCTCGATGTGGTAGGAGAGCGAGATCTCCCGCATCTTCTGGAAGACCGTTCTCTGGGCCTGGGCCTCCAGGGCCTGCTTTACGAGCTGCTGGGTAATGGTCGAGGCGCCCTGCTTGAAGGAGAGCGAAAGGACGTCCTGGACCAGCGCTCTTCCGAGGCCCTGGTAGTCGACGCCCCGGTGCTCGTAGAAGCGCGCATCCTCTATCGAGACCACGGCGTTCTTCATGTTCGGGGAGATCTGGTCGGGCTCGAGCAGGAACCGGTTCTCGTTCGAAGAGATCGTGCTGATCACCTCTCCCTGGCTGTCCGTGAGGACCGAGTTCTCCCCCTCCGAGAACTGGGTGTACCTCTCGATCGCAGGCAGATCCTGGGAGACCGCCATTACCATGCCGAAAAGGACGCTTGCCACGGCGAGGATCCCGAGCCCGAAGAGCACGAACAGGACCCGAAGCATCTTGATTCGAGGTCCCTTTGGGGAGGATCGATCGTCGAATCCGCTGACCTGTCCCACCCGCTCGACCTTGTGGAGTCGATCGTCCTTGGGGCGGCGAAGGACAGAGACCCCGGAAAGCTCGGAATCGCTCGCCGCACTGCTCCCGTTGCCTCGATTCCCATTCCCGTTGCTACCGCGAGCCGTATCGGGCTCGTTCCCAGTCGCCGCCCGGGAACCGTTAGAGGCTCCGTTGGTGCCGCCGGGATCAGGCAGTGACCCGGTTCCGGAGCGGGTCGGCTTGTCAGTGTCCGAGGGGTCCATCAGAAGGTGCCATCGGCGGCCCGGGCGTACGAAAGGGCAGTTGACTACCCCTGTCTGAACCCCGCGACCTCCCAGCGAGTCTAGCATTGGCCTCAATGGCCGGAAAAGGGGACAGAAAGGACCTGGCGGCAGCCCAGGAAGCTGACCGACTCGCGGCCCGGTCGGTCGAGTCGCTGCCCGAGGGTCGCCTCGAGGAGCTCCTGGCGGCAGGAGATCCCCTTCGGATCAAGCTAGGCATCGACCCGACCGCGCCGGATCTCCACCTGGGCCACTGTGTGGTCCT
>CAITDZ010000158.1 GCA_903891285.1 uncultured Solirubrobacterales bacterium | reverse complement strand
CTCGATCCGAGGCGTGCGAGCTGCTCTCACCTGCGTATCGGGAGGCCTCCGAAGTGCTCGGACTCGAAGGAGAGAACGGTCTGGAGTACAGACCGGCGGCCGCTACCACCGAAGAAGAGCTGGCAGCTGGGCTGGAGGAGCGCCGCCAGCGCGACATCGAGGCCGGTAGGACTACCTGGGGTCCCCAGAACGACGAACTGAGACTGGAGAGGGACGGAAGGCAGCTAAGGCGCTTCGGATCCCAGGGTCAGCAGAGGCTCGGCCTGCTGGCCCTGCTCTTCGCTGAGCGACGGGTCCTGACCGAAGCCGGCAACGCCACCCCACTGCTCCTGCTGGACGACGTGATGAGCGAACTCGATGCCGAGCGACGGTCGGCACTCCTGACACAGCTCGCCACGGGTGGACAAGCGGTTATTTCGGCGGCCGAAGAGGAACTGCTGCCGTCGGATGGGGACCTGGTCCGTGTTTCGATCGAGGGGCTGCTCGGGGTCTCGTCCGGAACGGTCCAGTAGGGAGATGCCGACGGGCAGGGACGAGAGGGGCAGGCCCGCCCAACCGGAACGGCTGGCCGGAGCGGTCGGGAGGTTCGCCGACGAGGTCGCCCCGGAGACCCCACAGGCCGAGGTCCAGACGGTCTGGGCGGGAGCCGTCGGTGACCGGATAGCGGCGGTCACCACGGTTTCCGAGGAACGGGACGGGGTGGTCTACGTCGAGTGCGAAAGCGCCGTCTGGGCGGAGGAGCTGGGGATGATGGAGGCCCGGATCAGGGAGTCCCTGAACGTCGCCCTGGAGGCCCGGGGCGGCCCACCGGTCGAACGGCTCTCCTTCCGGTCGACATGACCCAAAAAAGTGCCCTATTTGCAGGTATTTTTACGCTCTTGAGGGTTCAGTCGACCGTGCCGAACTGGTACTATCCATAGGTCGGGCCGAGGCGGTCAGCGGGGTCCGGAAAGAGACCGCCGCCCCCTTCGTCCGGGTCCCGGCGTGAACCACGAAAGGCAGTGATTGGCTAAAGGCAAGACGTCCTCGGAGGATTCCTACGGGGCTGAAGACATAACGGTCCTGGAGGGTCTCGAGGCAGTCCGCAAGCGACCCGGCATGTACATCGGCTCGACCGGCCCGCGCGGACTCCATCACCTGGTATACGAGATCGTCGACAACTCGGTCGACGAGGCGCTCGCCGGGCACTGTGACTCGGTATCGGTGACCCTTCTACCGGACAACAGCTGCACCGTGATCGACACCGGGAGGGGTATCCCGGTCGAGGAACACCCCAAGGAAAAGCGCTCTGCCGCTGAGGTCGTCCTGACCACCCTCCACGCCGGGGGGAAGTTCGGTGACGGCGGTGGCTACAAGGTCTCCGGTGGCCTCCACGGGGTCGGGGTCTCGGTGGTGAACGCGCTGTCGGAGCGGCTTCACCTGAAGGTCGAGCGCGAGGGCGCCGTCTGGGAGCAGGACTACGAGAGAGGAGTACCCCAGGGACCACTCGAGGAGACCGGAACGAGCTCGGAGACCGGGACCGAAATCACCTTCCTCCCCGACCACGAGGTCTTCGAAGGGGTCGAGTTCGACTTCAACACCTTGATGGAACGGCTCCGTGAAACGGCATTCCTGACGAGGGGCCTGAAGATCTCGCTCGACGACAGGCGCGCCGACGGGGATTCGGTCGAGTTCCACTACGAGGGAGGGATCGAGGACTTCGTCGCCTTCCTCAACGAGAACAAGGAACCGATCCACCAGAAGGTCGTCTACTTCGAAGGTGAGGGTGATGACGGCCAGGTCGAGGTGGCGATGCAGTGGAACGGCTCCTACCAGGAGTCGATCTTCAGTTTCGCCAACAACATCAACACCCATGAGGGTGGCACCCACCTTTCTGGATTCAAGGCCGCCCTGACCCGGACCCTCAATGCCTACGCCCGGTCGAAGGGGTTGATCAAGGAGAAGGACGAAAACCTCTCCGGCGAAGATGTCCGGGAAGGCCTCACCGCCGTAGTTTCGGTCAAGTTGCACGACCCGCAGTTCGAGGGGCAGACCAAGACCAAGCTGGGCAACCCCCCGATCAAGGGCCTGGTCGAGGAAACGGTCAACCGGAGCCTCGCCGAGTACCTCGAGGAGAACCCCTCCGACGCACGCCGGATCATCACCAAGGCGGTCGAGGCGGCCCGGGCGAGGGATGCGGCGCGCAAGGCCCGTGACCTGACCCGGCGGAAGTCGGCGCTGGAGAACTCCACCCTCCCCGGCAAGCTGGCCGATTGCTCGGTCCGGGATCCGGCACTGGCCGAGATCTTCGTGGTCGAGGGCGATTCCGCCGGCGGCTCGGCCAAGCAGGCGCGCGACCGGAGCACCCAGGCGGTCCTCCCGCTCAGGGGCAAGATCATCAACGTCGAGAAGAGCCGGATCGACAAGGTCCTTGCCAACAACGAGATCCAGGCGATGATCACGGCGATCGGAACGGGGATCGGCGACGAGTTCGACCTCGAGGAGGCCAGGTACCACAAGATCATCATGGCCACCGATGCCGATGTGGACGGGGCCCACATCAGGACCCTCGTGCTCACCTTCCTCTACCGCCAGATGCAGCCGCTGATCGACGCCGGGTTCGTCTACATCGCCAAGCCACCGCTCTACAAGGTCAAACGAGGGAACCAGGAGACCTACCTGGAGAAGGAAACCGAACTCGAGGAGCTGCTCCTCCGAGACCGGCTCGAGGAGTTCTCGATTACGGACGTAACGGGCAAGGTCGTGAAGCTGAACAAGAAGGGCTGGCAGGCCTACCTGCGGGCTTCGAAGGAGTACGAGGGTTGGTACGCAGCCCTCCAGGCAGAGTTCGGGACCGACGTCGTCCGGTTCGTCGCCGACTCGAACCTGCTGGACGAGGCGCCGACCACCGTCGCCCAGGCCCGGAAGGCCCTGACCGCAAACCCCGAGGACGGGACTTTCGAGGTCGAGGTGGTTGGCAAAGACGGCGACGACACCTCGATCAAGGCCGTCCACCGGAGCTCCGGGCTCGCGCGCAACCACACGGTCCCGGGAAGCCTTTTCACCGGCGATGAGTTTGCCCGTCTGTCCGAGGTCCATACCCAACTGGCCAAGAACCTCGGCAGGCCCCCGTTCACCGTTTCGCTCGACGATCGGGAAGAGGACGCTGCCGGATTCACCGACATCCACAGGGCCGTACTCGATCTTGCCCGGCACGGCAGCCAGCTGACCAGGTTCAAGGGCCTTGGCGAGATGAATGCCGAGCAGCTCCGCGAGACGACCATGGACCCCGCCACCCGAACCCTCCAGCGAGTGACCCTCGAGGACGCCACGGCCGCGGACCAGATCTTCTCGATGCTGATGGGCGACCAGGTCTCACCGCGGCGGGACTTCATCGAGACCTACGCCAAAGATGCCGACAACCTCGATGTCTGAGCCGGCCCTAGCCGCCGCCCAGGCCTCTGGGGGAGTCAGCTGATGGCGCTCGAAGCCCTGACCGGCAACGTGGAGGATCGCGAGCTAGAGCTCGAGATGCGCTCTTCCTACATCGATTACGCGATGAGTGTGATCGTCGGACGGGCGCTGCCCGACGTCAGGGACGGGTTGAAGCCGGTCCACCGCCGGGTCCTCTACTCGATGTATGACCTCGGCCTCCAGCCGAATCGGGCGTATCGGAAGTGCGCCTTCATCGTCGGCGAGGTGATGGGCAAGTACCACCCCCATGGCGATGCCTCGATCTACGACACCCTCGTCCGGATGGCGCAGGAGTTCTCGCTGCGCTACACGCTTGCCGACGGCCAGGGGAACTTCGGCTCGATCGACGACGACTCGGCGGCCGCGATGCGGTACACCGAGGCCCGGCTCACCCGGCTGGCCACCGAGATGCTCCGGGACATCGACTCGGACACGGTCGACTTCGGGCCGAACTACGACGAATCCCAGAGGGAGCCGCTGGTGCTCCCCTCCCGCTTCCCCAACCTGCTCGTAAATGGCGCTTCGGGCATCGCCGTCGGGATGGCGACCAACATCCCGCCCCACAACCTCCGCGAGGTGTCCGCCGCCGTGGCCGCCTTCATCGACGACCCCTCGATCGGCACCGCCGACCTGCTGGGGCATGTGAAGGGCCCGGACTTCCCGGGCGGCGGGATCATGGACCCGGGCGGGATCAACGAGGCTTACGAGACCGGCCGGGGATCGGTCGTGGTCCGTGGCAAGGTCCATTCCGAACCGCTCAAGGGCGGCAAGGAGGCGTTGATAGTCACCGAGTTGCCCTTCACGGTGAAGAAGGGCGGCGAAGCCGGTCTGATCGCGAAGATCGCCTCCCTGGTCCGCGACAAGAAGCTGGAGGGGATCTCCGACCTCAGGGACGAGAGCGATCGTTCCGGGATGAGGGTTGTGATCGAGCTCAAGCGGGGGGCGGTCACCAACGTCGTCCTCAACAACCTGTTCAAGAAGACCCCGCTCCAGACCTCGTTCGGGCTGAACATGGTCGCCCTGGTCGACGGGGTCCCGCG
>CAITDZ010000157.1 GCA_903891285.1 uncultured Solirubrobacterales bacterium | reverse complement strand
GTCGGTGATCGTGCGAAACCAGGTGGTCTCGATCAGGTCCCGGGGCAGCGCCATCGAGCTGAAGAAGAGCAGGACGAACATCAGCGGGAACATCCCCTGGACCGCCTCGCTGGACCCCGTCTTCAGCGCCATGATCAGGCCTATCCCCCCGAAGCCGAGGGAGATGATGACGACCAGGAGGAGGAGCACGGCGACCCCGGCAGGTCCGGCTGCGAAGTCGGCACCGAAGACCAGGCCGATCGTCAGGTAGAGGAAGGCCTGGAATACCCCCAGCAGCGCAAGCCCGGTCAGCTGGCCGACCATCAGCGCCGATGGACGCATCGGGGTCAGGACGAGACGGTCGAAGAAACCGTTCTCGATGTCCTGGGAGACGGCCTGGCCGGCGTTCATCGTCGAGAAGATCGCCGACTGGATGAAGGTGAAGGCGAGCGCAAAGGTGAGGTAGGAGTCGGTCGGGAAGCCGGGCAGCTCGGTCGCCGAGTCGAGCCCGCCGACGTTGACCGCGAGCAGGAAGATCGGGAAGACGAGGGTCGGAACCAGGGTCGCCGGCGACCTGATCATGCGGAGGACCGAGCGGGTTGCCAGAGCCCGGATCTGGAGTCCGATGACGGGCTCGGATTGGACGGAGACGCTCGCCCCGGTCATTCGTCGTCCCCCGAGTCATCCTCGCCCGGGAGAGCCTCCCCTTCGAGGTGATGGCCGGTCTTGGCGAGGAAGACGTCGTCCAGGGTCGGTTCGTTCAGGACGAGGCTGGCCAGGCCGATACCGGCTGCATCCAGCTCCCGGACTATCGCCCCGAGTTCATCAACTCCCCGGTCGAGCCGGACCTCCACGGTCCCCTTCTCGGCCGGGAGCCTCTTCCCGAACCTCTCGAGCACTCCCGCCGTGTCCTCCAGCCTTCCCGGATCGGACGGTGCCACGACGACGCTGGGCCTGCCGATCTCGCTCTTCAGTTCCGCCGGTGTCCCCTCGGCGACGATCCGTCCCGCATCGATAATTCCCACCCGATTAGCCAGGTGGTCGGCCTCCTCCAGGTACTGGGTGGTGAGGAACACCGTCACCCCCTCCTCGCCCGAGAGTCGCTCGACCTCTTCCCCCAGGGCAGATCTGCTCTGGGGATCGAGCCCGGTGGTCGGCTCGTCGAGGAAGAGGACCCTCGGCCAGTGGACCAGGGCCAGGGCGAGGTCGAGCCGGCGCTTCATCCCGCCCGAGTAGCCGCCGACCTTCCGGTCGGCAGCCTCTTCGAGGCCGACCCGCTCGATCAGCTCGTCTCCCCTCGACACCCGTTCGGCATGCGGAAGGCCCTGGAGGGCGGTCTGAAGACGCATGTGCTCGCGGGCGGTCAAGTGTGGGTCGAGCGCCGCCTCCTGCAGGGCGGCCCCGATCACCCCCCTGACCGCCGGGCCCTGGTCGACCACGTCGAAACCACCGACGGTCGCCCTGCCGGAGGTGGGCGGGAGCAGGGTGGTGAGGATGTGGACGGTTGTCGACTTGCCGGCTCCGTTCGGACCGAGGAATCCATAGATCTCACCCGGTTCGACGGCCAGGGAGATCCCATCGACCGCGCGGGGGCCGTTCCGGAACTCCCGAACCAGGTCTTCCGCGGTTATGCCTTCGTCGGCTGCACTCATTCTGTCCTCCGCCCGCTGCCTGCCCCTTGCCGCCCGGGCGGGCCACCCCCAAACGGCTGGTGCGGACGAGACGCCGGAACCGGTCCGGAAAAGCCTTCCGGTCGGCCTCGAGGGGCTTCCGATTATGCCAAGGGGCGTAATTCGGGCCGGAATCATCGGTATTTGGCAGACTTGGAGCATGAGCGAGACCGGGGTCGCCCCTGCAGACCTGTTCGAGAAGGTCTTCAACCATGAAAGACGTGAGCAGCTGGAAGCGGCTGAGGCGGCCGACCTCAACCCTTACTTCAGGCTCCTCACCTCCCAGGCCGGCCCGGTGGTCGAGATGGAAGGCCGCGAGACGATCATGCTCGGGTCGAACAACTACCTCGGGCTGACCGGGGACCCGCGGGTCAAAGATGCCGCGGCGCGGGCGCTCGAGCAGTACGGGACCGGGGTAACCGGGTCCCGCCTTTTGAACGGCACCACGCCACTTCACGTCGAGCTGGAAAGGGAGCTGGCCGACTGGATGGGTAGCGAGGCCACGGTCGTCTTCTCGACCGGCTACCAGTCCAACGTCGGCTGCCTCCAGGCAATCCTCGGACCGGGAGACACCGTGATCTGCGACTCGGGTGACCATGCCTCCCTGCTCGACGGCTGCAAGCTCTCCGGAGCGAAATTGAGGCCGTTCCGCCACAACCAGATGGAGAAGCTCGAGAAAATGCTCCGGCGAGCCCAGGACGACGGGGGAGGGATCCTCGTCGTGGTCGATGGCGTCTACTCGATGGAAGGCGACGTCTGCGACCTCCCCCAGGTCGTCGAGCTATCCAAGCGCTACGGCGCCCGGGTGATGGTCGACGAGGCCCACGGGGTCGGCGTCCTCGGGGCAAGGGGAGCCGGAGCGACCGAGATGTTCGGACTCGAGGACGAGGTCGACATCCGGATGGGGACCTTCTCGAAGAGCCTCGCATCCTGCGGCGGGTTCATCGCCGCCGATGAGGAAGTGGTCCGCTACATGAAGATCTCGGCCCGCTCCTTCATCTTCAGTGCCTCGGGAGTCCCGGCTTCGGTCGGTGCTGCGCTCGAGGCGCTCCGGATCATCCGGGCGGAAGGCCCCCAGATGTTCGAGCGCCTGCTCGCCAACGCCGATTACCTGAGGGAAGGCCTCAAGTCGCTCGGCCTGAAGGTGGTAGAGCCGGGAATGCTCCCCGACGGGACTGTCGCCACCACACCGGTCGTCCCGGTGGTCGTCGGAGACGACTGGAAGGCAGTCCTGCTCTGGAAGGCGCTCTTCGACGCCGGTCTCTACACCAACGTCGCCCTCCACCCGGCCGTCCCGCCGGGCGGGGCGCTGCTCAGGACCTCCCTGATGGCAACCCACGAGCGCGAGCACCTCGACCGGGCACTCGAAATCGTCGAGCGGGTCATCCCCGAGTTCGACGGACTGACCTCCGACTGAGCACGGCCGGAGCGGTTCCGCCCGACTCGGTACGACCGCCACCGGTTGACCGGCGAGGGTCCCTCCGGGTCGTCCGAACGACTCGGGAAGAAGTTGGTGCTCTTAGCGCGAAACCTCGTCACGGACGCGTTGACGAGTTGTAGGTTGCGTTGTAGTTTCCACGCGTCGGCAAGCCCGGGAGGCGGCTCGGCCGGCAAGGGATACGACCGGGGTCGGACCGAGGGTTCGATCCGAGGTGGACCCAAACCCCGAACTTCGACCCTCAAGGGAGGACCTGACGTGACTTCACCAGCTGCCGCCAGCGCCAAGACCGAGAACGAAGAAAGCGCGGCAGCGCCTCCCCAGCACCTCCGAGCACTAGCCCGGGCGAATGAGGTCCGACTCGCCCGAGCTGCACTCAAGCGCTCGATCGCATCCCGCGAGACGAGCGTCGTCGAGGTGATCTCCGAGGTCCCCTGGGAGGCCGAAACGATGAACCTCTCCGAACTCCTCACCGCCCAGCCGCGCTGGGGAAGGACTCGAACCCGGAAACTGCTCGGGTCGCTCGGGCTGAGCGAGAACAAGCGGATCGGGACCTTGACCGAGCGACAGCGGACCCTCCTGGTGGAGCGCCTCGGCGGCTGAGGCCGCCAGCAGCCAACCGGTCCTCGGCTATCTGATCTTGTAGGCGAGCCCGCCGCTCGCCCGGACGAATGCCTGGCGAAGCAGGAGGAACAACAGCACGAACGCTCCCGCCGCCAGACCGACGCTCACGGCAAAGGGAAGGCCGATCGCAAACCAGGTGATCAGGGCGACCGCCACGGCCCCTACGGCGGCCAGCAGCGTGGTGTGCGAGCGATAGCCGGCGAAATGCTCCCTGATCGAAAGCTCGAGCCCCCCCAGGGAGCCGAGCAGGAGGCCGCCCAGCAGGAGTGCCGGATCGCCGGAAATCAGACCGATCACGATCAGCACAAGGCCCGCGAAGACCGAGAGTTGGGTGAGTGGAAAGTTCCCCCAGGGCGCCGGAGGGCGCTCGTCGCCGCCCGTTCTGCCCGCGCTCTCAGACGAGCGCCCGGGGGCAGCAGGGGGCGCCCCCTTAGCCTTGCGCTTCTTTCGCCTGGCCATCGAGGAACGAGCGTACCTGCGCGCTTAGACGCCGGTAGTCCGTCTCACCGGCTTCGGCCCTGACGATGGTCCCGCCGGGGGCGACGAAGAGGAAGGTCGGACAGCCGCCCACCCGGAAGAGGTTGGCCACCGCCCCATCGCGGTCGTGGCCTACCGGTATCTCCCAGCCGCGCTCCGTGACTATCTCCTCGACCCGGTCGCGGTCATCGAGAACGTTGATCGAGAGCATCGCCACCCGGTCGCCGAACTCCCTCGCCACCCGATCGAAGTCATCCTGCACCTCGACGCACTTTTCGGCTCCCCGGGTGAACCAGAACGAGATCACCAGAGGCCGATCGAAAAAGTCGCAGACCCGGATCGCCCCCTCGACGCGGACCGAGCAGGCCTCATCCCGATCGACGTTGGCGTCGCCCTCGAGACCGGAACGGACATCGGGAATCGCGAAGGGGTCGACCTTCTCCCCGACCCGGTAGTCGCCCAGTCCGACCGTCTTAGACTCCTGCCCGGCGAGGATGTTGATCACAACGATCCCGACGACCGCGGCGACCACTACCCCCACAAGGGCGACGAGCGAGGTCCTGCCGACCCCATAGTCCGGCCTCTCGCGTCGCTTCCTCATCGTCTGTCCCCCGTCAGGACGAGGGCGGCCGGAAGGACGAAGACGACCCCGGCAACCGCGACGGCGAGGTCGAGGACGGCGACCAGGCCGAACTCCCTTACCACCGGGATGTCACTGGCTCCCAGCGCTGCGAAACCGGCCAGAGCCGTCACGGCCGAAGCTGCCACGGCCATCCCGGTACGGCCGTAGGCCTCCCGCATTGCCTCGACCGAACGTGAACCGGAGGCGAGCTCCTCCCGGTATCGGGAAGAGAGAATCACCCCGAACTCGGTCGAGACTGCGACGACCATCACCGAGAGGACGGCCGAGAGTGGATTGAGCGGGAGGCCGATGGTCGCCAGGAGCAGGGCTGACCAGCCGACCGCGATCAAGACTGGGAGCATCACCGAGAGCATCCGGGAGAGGGACCTGCCGGTAACGAGCAGGACCGCTGCAACCGCCACCAGCGAAACGAGGAGGAGGACGTAGCGCTCGCCCGAGAGGCGGTCGAGCGACTCGGCCAGCACCACGGGGACCCCGGTCACCTCGGCAGTCACCCCATCGGGTGGCGGGCCCACAGCAGTTCCAGGGTCGAGTGCCCGCTCGATCATCCCGATCGCCCCCTGCTGACCCTCCACCGATGGGGATCGAAGGGCGAACGGGATCCGGGTCACCGTCCGCCGACCCTCCCCGGCCAGTCCACCCGGCACTATCGATCCGAGTTCCTCCGGGGGAAGCTCGGCCAGACCGGCACGAACCCCGGCGGCGTCGAAGTCGGCCGCAGTGACCGGAACGAAGTCCGGTATCGACGGCCCGGGGCATAGTTCGGCCCCGCGACAGCTCTCGACCGGTTGTCCGTTCTCCCCGGCACGCAGGTATCCGGCCTCGGCGAGGACTTCCGAGCGAACCGCTGCCAGCCACTCGACCACGGCCGGATCGGTGACGTCCTCGGCCCGGACCACCAGGTCAACCTCCCCCGAGGTGCCGGTCGCCTCCTCCGCCGCCCGGTAATCGGCCATGACCTCGCTTCGGGACGGGAGGAGTTCCGAGATCGCCGTGGCTGATTTCGCCTGAGTCCCGACTGCCCATCCACAGAGACCAACGAGCGAAGCGACCAGGAGGACCCGTCCGGGAAAGAGTAATCCGGTACCGACGACCGAGCGAGCGATCCGCCTGGGAAGACCGGTCGGGATCCGGGACGGGACCCTCGCACCGCTGCCCTGCCCCTCCTTCCCTTCCCGCCTTTCCCGGAGACCGAGCATCGGATAACCGACGAAGGCGACCAGGAGGAGACAGACCGGAAGCCCCACCCCGAGCAACAGCCCCAACTCTGAAACAAGGGGGTAGTCGGACAGGGCCATCGCGAGGAAGCCGGCAGCGGTTGCCAGGGAGGCCGTCGCGAGGACCGGAAAGCCGGGATTCGCGGCAGAGCGAGCGGCAGACCGTGCCGCCCACTGCCGGTCTGCTCCCCCGAGGTTCGTGAGGGCTTCGTCGAAGCGGGCCTGGATCTGGACCGCGTAGTCGACCGAGAGCCCGACCAGTATCGGCGCGGCGGCGAGCGTAGCTAGTGAGAGACGCCCCCCGACCACGGCGAGAAGTCCGGCGGCGACCACCACGGCAAAGGCCGCGAGGAGAAGGGGCAGGAGCCTCCAGACCGATCCGAAGACGATGAACAGTGCGAGCGCCATCAGGAGGAGGGCGACGACGGTGACGATCCCGATTCCGACACGGACCGGCCCGTCGAGGTCACCGAGCACCACCGGGGCCCCGGTGATCAGGTAGTCGACCTGGTCGATCGCCGTGTCGGGGTGGCGGGCCACCTGCTCGATCAGGTCGATCACCTCGGCCTCCCGGTCCTCGTCGAGGCTCCGGTCGAGCCTGATCACCACTTGGGCCGAATCACCTCCGGGAAAGAGGTAGGAAAGCCTGGACTTGGGACCTTCCCTGCGGGTTCCCGAGCCGTAGACGACGCGATCGACGAATGCCCTGTCCTCGAGGCTGGGCGGGGAGACCAGTCCATAGCGGGCCACCACGTCGGCCAGCTGTCTGAGCAGGAACCGGCGCTCGGCAGCCTGGGCCGGTCCCCGGGGCAGCTCCTGCAGGCGCCTGAGCTGGGACCGGTAGACACCGCCGAGTCCGGCCACCGCCCGGCCGAGGAAGGTCGCCGGTCCGGTGAAGACGACGGCAGGGTCCAGTCGTGAGAGTCGCTTGCAGAGAGGGAAGAGGTCGCCCCTCCCCCGCTCGATCCGGCCGGCCACGCAGGTCTCGAGCACGCTCAGGCGATCGAGTCCGGAGCGATCCAGGATCAGGTCGAGGTCTCCGGAGGCGACGATCGTGATCGGATCACGCCCGAAGTCCTCCTCGGCCCGTGCGGTCTCTGCCCAGGCTGCGGTATCGCGATCGAGCAGCGCATCCTCGACCGGCTGCACTGGTGCCCGGGCGATGGCCACCAGGGCGAGTCCGACCGCAACCCCGGCGACCGCGAGGAACGGCCACGGCCTCCCGGCGAGGGCCGAGGCGGCCGCGCCTGGAACCTCCCTGAAGTTCAATCCATTGCGAGCGGGCCGGTGACGTCAGCCCCGAGGAACTGGTGGACGAACTCGTTCTCCGATTCGAACAGCTCCTCCTTGGGACCGCTCTCGACGATCCGTCCCTTCCAGAGAACCGCGATGAAGTCGGCGATCCGCCGTGCGGTTCCCAGGTCGTGGCTGATCACCAGGTAGCAGCCACCGCTCTCGGCGTGGACCTCCTTGATCAGCTCGCAGAGGAGCGCAGTCCGGACGGGATCCAGACCGGAGTCGGGCTCGTCGAACATCACGATCTCGGGATCGAGGACCAGGGCCCGGGCAAAGCCCGCCCGTTTCCGCATGCCGCCCGAGAGCTCGTTCGGCATCTTGAAGTGGGCCTCACCGAGGCCGACCTCGCGCAGCCGCCGGGTGACGATCGACTCGATCTCTTCCTCGCCCTTGTCGGTGTGCTGGCGGAGAGGGAAGGCCACGTTGTCGTAGATGTTCATTGACCCGAACAGGGCACCATCCTGGAAGAGGAGGCCGAACTTCTTGCGGGTCTCGAACAGCTCGTCGTCGGACAGGGCCGGGATCGACTCCCCCTTGACGATCACGTCACCCGAGTCGGGATAGAGCAGACCGACGATGTGCTTGATCAGCACGCTCTTCCCGGTCCCGGACGGCCCGAGGACCATCGAGATCTGGTCGTCGGGAAGGCCGAGGTTCAGGCCGTTGAGGATCCGCGTCCTGCCGAACTGCTTGACCAGGTCGATCACCTCGATCGCGTTGGTGCCGCCATGGTCGCGCTTGGTTCCGGTATGCCACCGGTAGGGATCGGTGTCGTTGGGCCCGACCCCGGGAATCACGAAATCGCGTCCGAGGACGGCACCGTCGCTGGCGACGAACTTCTCGTCTCCGGCCGCAGCCTGCGGCACGGTTCCGACCGGGACCTCAGGACCTGCATCGGCGGCCGCAGTCTCGTCGTACTCCTCGATCTCGGTGGCTACCTCCTGCTCGTTCGGACCGAGGTCCCCCAGCGCCTCCTCGATCTCGGGCGAGAGCTCCGGACCGTCTTCCGGAGTGTCCGGGGCCTCGTCGGGTCGCTCACCGTCCATAAACCTCACCCTCCTATCGGGGCGCGCGGATTGGCACCCCAGATCACAAGCGTGCCCAGCATCCCGATGATGTGGACCATGACAATGTTTAGCACCATGCTCTTGGCGGTGGCAGTGCCCACTCCCACGGGCCCGCCCGACGCCGTATATCCGTAGTAACAGCCCACCAGGACGATCACGGTCGCCATGGCCATCGCCTTGATCAGCGAGAACAGCACGTCTGGCGGGTTCTGGAACATCCAGAAGATCAGCAGGTAGCCACCGGCCGAGACGTCGCCGATCTGTTCGACCACGACCAGGTAGGAGGCGATGTAGCCGACGCCGATCGCCGCGATGTACATGAAGGGGAGGGTCATGAAGGCCCCGAGCATCCGGGTCGCGGCGAGGAAGGTGACCGGGGGCACGCCCATAACCTCCAGCGCGTCGATCTCGTCCGAGATCCGCATCGCGCCAAGCTCGGCGACGATTCCGGTGCCTACCTTGGCCGCAAGCATGTAGCCGAAGGCGTACGGGATCGCCTCCCTCAGGTTGCACCAGGCAGCGAACACGCCCGCGTAGGCCGGGGCGCCGACCGATCGGTTGAAGTAGGCCCCCTCGACCCCGCAGGTCAGGCCAATCGTGAAGACGAGCCCGAAAATCACCGCGGTCGAGCCGAGGATCAGGATCCCTGCCTGGCTCAACGCCTCACCGAAGTACTTGAAGACCCGTCCGGAGAAGACCTGGCCGAGGACCATCCCGCAGAACCGGGTGATCTCCCCGAGAGATTCGATCCAGTCACGCGGAACTGTCAGCCAGGCGCTCCCCATCTACTTGATCGTCTGGAGCGACGGGTTGGTCGCCAGGAGGGTCTGGGTGAACACGTAGTTGAAGGCGAACACTCCGAGTAGGGAGATCACGACCGCCTCGTTGACCGCCCGGCCGACGCCGGCCGCACCGCCGGTGGCAGTCATGCCCTTGTAACAGCAGACGATCGCGATGATCGCTCCGAACAGGGTGCACTTGAGGACCGATGCCCCGAGCTCGAGGGTCGAGGCGTTGGCGAAGAGGGTTCCGAAGAAGCCGCCGAGCGGCTGCTGGTAGAGGAGCTCAGCGCCGATGCCGCCGGCGATGCCGAACAGGAGGGCGAAGATGTCGAACAGCCCGGTCACCAGCATCAGCGCAAGGAAACGTGGAACGACCAGGTTCTTGATCGGGTCAACCCCGAGGACCTGGAGCGCGTCGAGCTCCTCGCGGATCTTCCGCGCCCCGAGGTCGGCGGTGATCGCGGTACCGGCGACGCCGGCCACGACGACGGCGGTCACGAACGGGGCGAACTCACGGATAGATGCGAGGACGAAGAAGCCGCCGAGGCGGTCGAGGGCGCCGAAGAGGGAGAGGAAGTTCGCTGCCTGGAGTCCCGGGGCGCCGAAGCCGAAGGCCACGGTCGAGATCAGGAGCGGGAACCAGCAGAGCTGGAGGGCAAAGAGGAACTGGCCGATGAACTCGTTGCCGTACGGATACGGGGCCCTTACCGCGGAGCCGATCGTCCGACCGGTGAGCAGGACCAATTCTCCGATCTCGGTGAAGAAATCGCGAGCCGGGGCGAACGCCCTGTCTGCTGCTGCTCTGACCATCTCCTCGCCCCCGGTATCCGACTCCCGAAAGCTCCTCCTTGGGCCGAAGTCTAGGGGATGCTCCGGCCCCGGAGCAGTCGTGGAGGCCCCCTGTAATGTTCGGCTCGGCTTGAGCGAGGCACGGCGAAAAGGGATTCGACTGGCGGCCATCTCGCTAGCAGCCGCGGGCCTCACCACAGCAGCGGTTGGCTGTTCGAGCGGGAGCGAGCCGAACCAGTTCCCGGACCAGCAACCGGGGGAGTACACGGTCGAAGTCGAATCGGCGACCTTCCCGGAGAAACAGACCGTGGCCGAGACCTACGACTTGGCCCTGACCGTCCGTAACGTCGGCGATCGCGCCGTTCCGGACATCAACGTTTCGGTCGACCTGCCTGGCAGGGATTCCACGCTCGCCTTCGCCTATCGCTCCGAGCAGGAGGGAGTCGCTTCACCCCAGCGGCCCGTCTGGGTGGTCGAGGAGGGCTACCCGAAACTGGCGGGGACCGAGGGACGCGGAGGGGCCGGAACTGCCAGCCGGCGGACCTTCCAATTCGGCACGGTGCCTTCCGGCGAATCCGTGACGATGGTCTGGAGGGTCACAGCGGTCCAGCCCGGAGTAGAGGAGGTCGCCTGGATCGTCGATGCGGGCCTTTCCCCGGAAGTCCGGGCTGTGGACCGAACCGGAGCGCCACCTGAGGGGTTGTTCGGAGTGAGGATAAGCAACAGACCGACCCTCACCCGGGTGAACGAGGAGGGCGAAGTCGTACCCTTACCCCCAGATGTCCAGCGACGAGTCGAGATCGAGGAAGAGAACTCGGACTGAAGGGACCGGCCGGTCCTTCGGTTCCGGCCTGGCCCTTGCCACCGCCCTGGCGGCCCTGGCCACGGTGACCGGTGCCGCCTGCGCCAACGCGCCCGCCAACGATGCAACGACCCAGGCGAGTGGGCGGGACGCCGCAGTCCGCGCCACGGCCCCGCGGGCAGTTCGGGTCGCCAGGTTCGACGAGCCGGTCGAGGTGAAGACTGCACCGGGCTTCCCCAGGCTCCTCTTCGTAGTCGAGCAAAGTGGCCGGGTGCGGATCCTCTCGGGCGGACGCAAGATCGCGAAACCCTTCCTCGACCTCCGCTCCCAAGTCAACTATGGCGGCGAGGAGGGCCTGCTCTCGATCGCCTTCCCGCCCGATTACAGGGAGACCCGACGCTTCTACGTCTACTTCACCAACCGGAACGGCGATATCGAGATCGATGAGTACCGGCGGAGTGGGCCGCTGCGAGCTGCGGCAGGTTCGAAGCGAGTCGTCCTTCGGATCCCCCATCCCACTTACTCGAACCACAACGGCGGCCAGATGCACTTCCTAGGCAACGACCTCTACTTCGGAACCGGGGACGGCGGGGGCGGCGGTGACCAGGACGGAAACGCCCAGGACCGCGACTCCCTTCTCGGCAAGCTTCTCCGGATCGACCCCAGGCCGAACGGCGGGGCCGCCTACTCCGTACCCGAGACCAACCCGTTTCCGGGTGACGGGGGGCGCAGGTCCCCGGTCTTCGCGGTCGGCCTGAGGAACCCGTTCCGCTGGTCGTTCGATCTACGGCAACCCGTTTCGCCCCGGATCACGATCGCAGACGTAGGCGAGGGCGCCTGGGAGGAGGTCGACTCGCTCACCCTGGGGGAGGCCCGTGGCGGCAACTTCGGCTGGAGCTACTTCGAGGGGTTCGAGTCATACCCGGGGAACGGCCCACAGCCGGAGGACCCGATCGAGCCGATCGCCGCCCTGGGGCACCCAGGCTACTGCTCGGTGACCGGTGGGCTGGTGGTCAGGGATCCGGCCCTCCCCTCGCTCGAGGGGCGCTACCTCTTCGGGGACTTCTGCCGAAGCCGCCTGCTTTCGCTCCCCGGTCGTCCGGATGGACCGAGTACCCCGCAAGCGACCTCGATCACCATCCCCCAGGTGACCTCCTTCACCGAGCGGGCCGACCGGACCGTCTTCGCGACCTCGCTCGAGGGTGGACTCTTCAGGCTCTCTGCCGGCAGGTAGGAACTCCCCGGCGGGCGGAAGGGGTCGAATCCGGGGCCCCGGGCGCTCCGGGTATATGTTCCCCGGGGTAAGGCCGAAAGCCACCGAGGAAGGGGACAGAGGGTGACCCAGAAAACGAGCGAGGGAGTCATTCCGGAGGAGGCAGGGTCGAACAACGGCTCGGCCGTCGGGGGGGCCACCTTCCCGGTGATCGACCCGACCACGGGCCAGGAGATCGCCCGGGTCCACGAGGACTCGCCCGCGGAGGTCGCAGCAACCGTCGCTCGGGCCAGGGCGAACCAGGCCGAGTGGGAAGCGCTTGGGATCGCCGGGCGGGCAAAGTGGCTCGGCCTGCTGCGCGACTGGCTGGTCGAGAACGCCGAGCAGGTCGCGGATTCGATGCAGGCCGAGACCGGAAAGGTCCGGGCCGATGCCTCGAACGAGGGTTTCTACGTCGCCGACCAGATCAACTTCTACGGATCCCGGGCGGCGCGCTGGATTGGCGAGGAGAAGGTCCGGCCCCATTCACTGGTTACCTTCAGCCGGAAGCTCCGCATCCGGTACACCCCCTACCCCGTCGTCGGACTGATCAGCCCCTGGAACTTCCCGCTCATCCTCTCTCTCGGTGACGCGATCCCTGCACTGACCGCCGGGGTGGCCGTGGTGATGAAGCCCTCGGAGTTCACCCCGCTAACCCTCGGGATGATCGTCGACGCATGGCGCGAGGAGATCGGTGGGCCAGACGTGATCGGTGTGGTCAACGGAGCTGCCGAACCGGCGACCGCCCTGATCGACGAGGCCGACTTCATCGGCTTCACGGGCTCCGATCGCACCGGGCGACTGGTGATGAAGCGGGCGGCCGACACCCTGACCCCGGTCAGCCTCGAACTCGGGGGCAAGGATCCGATGATCGTCCTCGACGGGGCCGACATCGACCGCGCCGCGGAAGCGGCGGCCTGGGGCGGAATGATGAACTCGGGCCAGATCTGCATGTCGGTCGAGCGGATCTACGTCGAGAGGCCGGCCTACGAGCCCTTCGTCGAGAAGCTGGTCGAGAAGGTGGCGGACCTGAAGCAGGGTCCGGACGGAGCCGATTACGGCTCGGACGTCGGCGCGATGACCTCACCGAACCAGACCGGGATCGTCGAGGGTCAGGTCGAAGATGCGGTCCGGGAAGGGGCGAACGCACTGACCGGAGGCAGCCGCCGCAAGGGTGAGGGCGACTACTACGAGCCGACCGTGCTGGTCGACGTCGACCACTCGATGCGGGTGATGCGCGACGAGACCTTCGGGCCGGTCGTCGGGGTGATGCCGGTCGCCGACGAAGAAGAGGCGGTCCGGCTCGCGAACGACACCCGCTACGGACTCTCGGCGACGGTCTTCGGTCCGAGGAGGAAGGCCGAGGAGGTCGCCCGGCGGATCGAGTGCGGGGCGGTCAACGTAAACGACGTCCTTTTCAACGCCCTCACCCCCGGAATCCCGATGGGCGGCTGGAAGGAGTCTGGAATCGGCTGGAGGAACGGCAGCGCAGGGATCCGGAAGTACTGTCGCTCCGAAGCGATAGTCACGGCTCGCTTTCCCAACCTGCCCGAGCCCTTCTGGTTCCCCTACACGGCGGAGCGCCGCTCGGTGATCAACCGAATCACCCGGCTGGTGACCGCACGCGGCCGGGACCGGATCGGCTCCTGATTCAAGGTGCCGACTGGCCGGAAGCCCCGCCCGGCCTGACGATCACCGTCCGGCCGTCCTCCAACCGGTAGACCGTTCCCACCTCCCTGCCCCGGCCCGCGACCTTCTGGCCGGGTTCGATCACGATCGTCTTCACCTTCGAATCGGGCGGGACGACCACCGAGTCGGCCGGCACGGTCTGGCCGGTCTTCGCCTTGCCAGGGTCGGTCAGTACCGAGGTGAGGTCGAGCGAGGAGAGGGCAGCGAGGAGAAAGGCGACCGAGAGGACGATTCCGATGTCGAAAAGGTTGACCAGCCCGTCTAGGGGGTCACCGGCCCGATCCTCGCGGGTCCTCGCCCTGGCCGTAACCCTCCCCCCTAACCGGTTCACGGGTTTCCCAGGGAGACGGAGGTCGGACCGGCCGGGCCGACGGGGGGCGGTACGAGCGGTGATTCGACTGCCTGGGGGGTCAGCTCGGCTGCGGCGAACTCGACGTCGGAGAAGTCCTGCGCGTAGAGCCGGTCGCGGACCAGTGAGACCGCAAAGGCGACCGCCCCGGTCAAGAGTCCGACCACGGTCACCCCGAAGGCGATCCGGAGGTTCTCGGTCAGCTGATCGACGTTCCCCTCGGCGAGACCTGCCAGCGCGGGCGATAGCGGGATGAGGGTACCCATGAGCCCCAGGGCCGGACCCATCCGGACCAGGATCCGGGTCCGCTCGAGGCGCTTCATCGAGCGGTAGTCGTAGTCGGCCAGACTCTTGGCGATTCGGTTGTCTGCATCCGGGAAGTCCCGGTAGACGATTATCGACCTCATCGCCTCGGCCATCGAGCCGTTCCAGGAGACCGAGACGAGCTCCGAGGCGGCGCCGGCGGCATCACCCCGGGCGAGCAGGTCCCCCGCCTGTCCGACTGCCCCTTCCAGGCCGATGAACGAGCGGAGCCTGCGACGCCAGATCTCGGCCAGGAGGATGCCGACCTCGACGATCGACCAGGCCAGAGCGAGCAGGGCCAGGACGAGCACCGGCCAGCGGAGCGCGTCCGAGATGGAGAAAAGGAATTCCTCGATCGCCAAGGGAACCAGCGATTGTAGTCGGCTCCCTAAAATGGGTGAATGGCCGAGCGGGACTTCCTTCAGGCATGCCGCGGACGGGTCGTCGTTTTCGACGGTGGGATGGGGGCTACCCTCGAGGAGTTCGATCTCACCTCCGAGGACTACGGGGGCCTCGAGGGCAAATGCCACGAGGCGCTCGTCCTCAACCGTCCCGACGTGATCGAGGGGGTCCACCGCTCGATGCTCGACGCCGGTGCCGAGGTCGTCGAGACCGACACCTTCCAGGCCTCCCGACTGAAGCTCGACGAGTGGGGCCTCGCCGACCACACGCTCGAGATAAACCGTCGGGCCGCCGAGATCGCCCGAGACGCCGCCGGTGAGGAGAGGTTCGTGGCCGGATCGATCGGCCCGACGGGCTTCCTCCCGGCCTCCGACGATCCGACCCTGGGTTCGATCCAGTTCGGCGAACTCGAGGAGATCTTCAGGGAACAGGCGAGCGGCCTGGTCGAGGGCGGTGTCGACCTGATCATCATCGAGACCGCCCAGGACATCCTGGAAGTCAAGGCGGCCGTATTCGGCACCCGGGAGGCCTTCCGGGAGGTCGGCAGGGAAGTCCCGATCCAGGTCTCGGTCTCGCTGCTCCCCAACGGCGGGAAGATGCTCCTCGGTACCGACATCTCGGCCGTCCTGACCACGATCGGGGCGCTCGACGTCGACGTGATCGGGCTCAACTGCTCGACCGGGCCCGAGGACATGCGTGATGCGATCCGTTACCTGGGCGAGAACTCCCCGGTACCGGTCCACTGCATTCCCAATGCCGGCCTGCCGGAACAGGGGCCAGACGGCGAAACGATCTTTCCCGAGGAACCCGGACCCCTTGCGGAGACCCTCGGAGAGTTCGTCGAGAAGTACGGAGTGGGAATCGTCGGGGGCTGCTGCGGCACCACGCCGGAGCACATCGCGGCGATCGCCGAGCGGGTCTCTGGACTGGTACCGGCCCCGAGGCCGGAGCCGGGTCGACCCCGGGTCTCGTCGATGATGACCTCTACCGACCTCGTCCAGGAACCGAGGCCGACCCTGGTCGGCGAACGGGTGAACTCCCAAGGCTCACGTCAGGCCAAGGAACTGCTGCTCGCCGACGACTACGACTCGCTGGTCGGAATAGCCGAGGACCAGGTCGAAGGCGGGGCTCATGTCCTCGATGTCTGCGTCGCCCTGGTCGAGCGCCCCGACGAAGCCGAGCAGATGAGGGAGACCGTCAAGCGGATCTCGCTGACCCAGCCCTCTCCGATCCAGGTCGATTCGACCGAGCCCGAGGTGATCAAGGCCGCTTTGGAGCAGATACCGGGCCG
>CAITDZ010000156.1 GCA_903891285.1 uncultured Solirubrobacterales bacterium | reverse complement strand
GGTCGCCCGACTCCGGGCGATGGGGGTCTCGGGGATCTGCTCGAACGACCCGCGGATCCTCAACGAACCGCTGGCCACGGCTGGCGCCCAGCAGTAGAGCCCGGCCTTCAGATGGTGGTGCCGGCCGTCCCCGGGGGCATGCCGCCCTTGACCGTGATCGCTTCGGCGAAGTCCTCGGTGGTGAAGACGCCGACCGCCTTGTCGGAGGCCGCGTAGTGGTAGAGCGCCACCCCGAAGATCGTTGCCAGAGCCTGGTTCAGGAGCGCGACGGCGGTGAAGGCAAGGATCCCGATGATGATCAGGGCGACCCCCCCGGCAACGATTCCCCCGGCAGCCCAGAGTGCGACCCCGATCGAGATGACCAGGAAGGCCGGCAGGTAGCCGATCAGGAAGAGGATGCCGCCAATCAGGGCCGTACCGGTTATCTGTTCGCCCCAGCGGTCCTTGATCAGCTGGGTGCACCGCTTCACCGTGCCGAAGCCGCCGGTTCCCTCGATCGCGATCACCGGGACGGCAAGGAAGGTCAGCAGGCTCCATGCAGCTCCGGCCAGCCCGCCGAGGATCACCCCGGCGACCCCCAGTTTGTCCTGGAGCAGTCCGATAAGGGCACCGACCGTGGTCGAGATGATCGCCCAGCTGAAGATCGGGCCGGTCCTCTGACGGGCGAGTGCGGTGCCGTCTCCGAAGCTCGGCTCCTCGCCCGCGAGCAGCCGGTCGGCGTTGTGGGCGAGGGCTACCGCGAAGAAGGTCGCGATGAAGGCGATCAGGACGAAACCGACCACCAGGACGATTATTCCCAGAACGTTCAGGGCGGTCTGGTCGAGGGAGAGGAGGATCACCCCGGGGATCAGGGTCAGCAGGCCGAGGACGAAACCGACCAGGACCGCAATGAGGGGAAAGCGGATCAGGCCAGGGCTGCTCCTCAGGATCCCCCAGCTCTTCTTGGTCAGCTGCCACCCGTTCTTGATCCGTCTGAACATGCTTCCTCCTCCTGTCCCGCTTCCCTTGACTCCCGAGTCTGTCAGACGTCGGTGACCCCTGGCTGGGTCAGGTGAGCGCCCTGCCGGCCAGTCCCGGCACCCGCTCGACCCCCATCGCCTCGAAGTGCTCCCACTCGATCCGGCCGAGTTCGGTCTGGGGTTCCTCGCCGTAGACCCACTCCCGGACTATCCGGTGCCAGTTCCGCTTCGCCCGGAGCTGCCCGAGCACGGCTACGACACCCATCTCCATCCTCCGGCCCATCAGCTCCTCTGCCGGGATCGACTCCTGCCGCATCAGCTCGAAGAACTCCGAGCGGGGATCGTGGGTCACCTCGATCATCCTCATCACCACCACCGGGTCGACCTCGACCTCCCGGTCCTCGATGTACCAGCCGCCGATCGCCTTGACGTGCTCCATCAGGCGCTCGGCATCCATCTTGGTCGGATCGCGGACGAAGCCGAGGTCGTGGAGGGCTGCCCGAAGTTCCTCCGGATCGTCCCGGATCGCCGCATCGACGGCACGCTGCTCCAGCTTGATCTGTTCCACGTCGAGCTTCTTGGTCATCCCGAAGTCGAGGAAGGCGACCCGACCATCGGGCATCAGCAGGTAGTTACCGGGGTGGGGATCGGCGTTGAAGTGCTGCAGGTGGTAGACGGCCCCGAAGGTCCCCCGGAAGACGATCTCGCCGAACCGGTCCCGGGCCTCCTGGTCCATCTCCCGAACCTCGTCGAAGCCGACTCCCTCGATGAACTCAGTGACCAGCACCCGCCTTCGCGAGAGCCGGGTGATCACGTCGGGCACGACTATGAACGGGTGGTCACGGAATCCCCGGGCGAAAGTCCGCTGGTTCTGGGCCTCGAGTTCGTAGTCGAGCTCTTCCAGCACTCGCTCCTTCAACTCGTGGACCACCGACTTGGCGTCGATCCCGGGGGCGATCAGCTTGGCCATCCGGACGAGCAGACCGGCGTTCCCGAGGTCCGATTCCAGCGCCTCGGCGATCCCCGGGTACTGGACCTTGACCGCGACCTCGCGGCCGTCGAGCAGGACCGCCCGGTGGACCTGGCCGATCGAGGCCGCGGCGAAGGCTTCCCGCTCGAACGACTCGAACAGCTCCTCGACCGGCTGGCCCTCGTACTCCTCGTCGAGCACCTCCGACACCTGCTCCCACGGCATCGGTGGAGCGTCGCTCCTCAGCCGCGCAAGCTGGGCCTGGTAGGTCTCGCGGTACTCCTCGGGGATGAACTCGGTGTCGATGAAGGAGGCGAACTGGCCGACCTTCATCGCTGCGCCCTTCATCTGGCCCAGGACCTCGACCATGTTGCTCGCCGCCTCGAGGTGGCGCTGGTCGAGGCTCTCTTTCGATTCATCCTCTGCCCGGACGAGGTTCCGGGCCTTCGTCCCGGCGTATCGGGCGCCCTGACGCCCGAGGACGGAGCCGATCTTCGCGGTCCGTCTGACCCTGCCCTTCGGGATGCGTGAGTCTTTCGACATGCCCCTAGCGTACGCCCTTCTCTATCCTCTCCGGTTCGATGGCTTCAGGCGAACGGGCAACACTTACGGCAGCGCCACGGACCGAGTTCGGCTCCCGCGAGAGCCGGCGGCTCCGACGCGAGGGCCTCGTGCCGGGCGTGGTCTACTCCGACGGCGAGGAGGCCACCCCTTTCCAGGTCGAGGACCGTGAAATCCGGGTGATCCTGACCGAGGGCCATGCCCTGTTCGACCTGGTGATCGAGGGTTCTGACCCCGTTCCGGTGGTGATCAAGGAACAGCAGCACCACCCGGTCAAGGGCAACGTCCAGCACCTCGACCTCCAGCGGGTACGGCTCGACGAGGCGATCGAGTCCGAGGTCGCGATCGAACTCGAAGGGGTCGAGGACGCACCTGGCGTCAAGGGCGGTGGCGTGCTCGAACACGTGGTCCGTGAGGTCACGGTCGAGGCACTTCCGACCGACATCCCGGACTCGCTGACGATGGACGTCTCCGACCTGGAGATCAACGACACGGCGACGATGTCGAGGCTGGTCGTACCGGCCGGGGTCGAGCTGGTCGTCGAGGATCCCGACGAGGTGACCGTGGTCACCGTCTCCCCGCCGAGGGTCGAGGAGGAACCGGTTGCCGCCGAGGTCGAGGAAGAGGTCGAGCTCGTCGGAGAGGGTGAGGAAGAGGAAGGCGCCGAGGGTGAGGCCGAGGGCGAGGCCCCGGCGGCCGAGGAAGAGTCCCCGGAAGGGGAGTAGGAGCTGCCTCCCATTCGCCGCGACCGCGGCCGGAAGGGGGACCGGGAGCCGGTCCTGGTGGTCGGCCTGGGCAATCCCGGCCCGAAGTACGAAGGGACCCGGCACAACGTCGGCTTCGAAGTGGTGTCTGAGCTCGCGGAGAAGTGGGACTTCGGGCGTATCCGGGAGAAGCACGGTGGACTGTTCGGCGAGGGCCGGGCGGGACCGGGTGGGCCGAAGGTGATCCTGTTCCAGCCACTCACTTTCATGAACGAGGCAGGCCGGGCGGCCGGCCCGCTTCGCGGATCGAAGCGGATCCCGCTCGAGAGGGTCATTGCGGTCCATGACGAGATCGACCTCCCCTTCGGCGAGGTCAAGGTCAGGCTGGGGGGAGGCCTGGCCGGACACAACGGCCTGAAGAGCCTCGATCGTGAGTTCGGGGGCAGCGACTTCTGGAGGGTGCGGGTAGGGGTCGGCCGGCCCGACTCGACCGATCCCGAGGTGGTCTCGGCCTGGGTCCTGGGCCGGTTCCGGGAAGGACCGGAGGAGGTTCGGGAACTGGTCACCCACGCGGCAGACGAGACTGCCGATCTGGTGGTCGGGATAGCCGAGGGCAGCACGGCGCCCGGGGCGGAGCGAGGAGCCGGATGAGCAGAACGACCTTCGAGATGGCCAGGGAGAGGGTCGGCCTGCTCCGTATGGACCGCCCCGACGCACTCAATGCGATCGACATCGCGATGCTCGATGAGATGGTCGGGCACCTGGAGGCCGCCCGGGAAGACCCGGAGGTAAGGGTCGTCGTCCTCTCCTCGACCGATTATTCGGCCTTCTCGGCGGGGGCAGACCTCAAGGAAGAGCTCGACCACGAAGCGAAGGTCGAGCGGATGCAGAAGTTTGCCGACCTCTACGACCTGGTGGTCGGGTTTCCGAAACCGACCCTGGCAGCCTGCCACGGCTACACGGTCGGTGGTGGGGCCGAGATCGCGGTCGGCTGCGACATCCGGATCGGTGGTTCGAACCTCCAGATGCGGTTCCCCGGGGCTGCCCTCGGGGTTCCGGTCGGCGCGGCCCGTCTGGTCACCCTGTGTGGCCTGGGGGCGGCCAAGTACCTCCTGCTGGGCTCCCAGACCGTCAAGGCAGATGAGGCCCTCCGGATCGGCCTGATCAGCCGGGTCGCACCGGGGGCTGCGACCGAGGAGGCAACGCTCGAGCTGGCCGGCAGGATGGCCGAGTTCGACCCCGACTCGGTCGCCCGCCTGAAGCAGATGCTCCACCGCTGGGACGACATCGAGGGCCGATCGGCCGATGAGGGCCGGGGCCAGGTCACCTGGCAGGACGAGGGTCCGGGACTGGGGTGACCGGCCAGGTCGGGGTTAGGGGCAGCGGGGTGCCGGCCGTGCCGGTCGGTGATCTGATCCTGGCCGAGCCCGATCCGACTGCGATCCTTGAAGAGCTCGGCACGGCCTCACCCGGCAGCCCGGTGTGGGCGGGGGTCTCGCCTTCGATCAGGCCCGCGCTGCTCGCTGCCATGCTCGGGCCTGATACGCCGCTCACCGATCGCCCGGCACTCACCGTGCTGCCCGACGACCGATCGGCCCGGACCTTCGCCAGTCTGCTCAGGCCCTTCATCGGTTCGCGTCCGGTCTACCTCTACCCATCCCGTGGCACGGGCTACGAGTCCCAGGTCAGCCCGCCACCCCACCTGACCGGGATGAGGATCGAGGCGATCGATGCCCTCGCTTCCGATCCCGGGGGGGATCCGGCCCCGATCGTCGTGGCAAGTGCCGTCGCCCTGGCCGAGGCAGTTCCGGATGCAACGCTCAGGCCTGCCGGGTTCCTGATCGAGGCCGGGGATTCACTCGACCTCGGTCGGACTGCCGAGCGGCTTTCCGACGCCGGTTACGAGCGGGTCGAGCAGGTCCTCGAACGCGGCCAGTTCGCGGTCAGGGGAGGGATCCTCGACCTGTTCACGGCGACCGGTGGCGGACCGGCCCGGATCGAGCTTTTCGGGGATGAGATCGAGTCGATCCGCGAGTTCTCCACATTCACCCAGCGGTCGACCGAGGACCTCGACCGGGTCGCGGTCGCCCCGGCGGCCGAGCTCGACTCCGACCACCGGGCACTCGCCGGGATGGCGATCGAAGAGGCGAACGAGAGCGGCGAGCCGGTACGGATCGAGGAGGTGCTCCCGGTCGAGATGTTCAGGGCCCCTCTCGAGCTCGTTCCCGCCGAGACGGCGATCGTCCTGGTCGGGGCCGAGGAGATCGGGCCGGCCCTCGAGGACCACTGGGAGGACGCGACCACGGCGCTCCATGCCGACGACGCGGGCCACCTCTACATGGACGTGGCCGGACCGCTCGCCGAGCGAGCCCTGCTCGAGGTCGGAAGGCCCACGGAAGGTGAGGTGGACGGTGAGCTGATCGTCCGGGCGTCGTTTGCCGAGTCGCCCGCCCGCAACTCGATCGAGGCCGAGGCCGAGCTGACCCGACTCGTCTCGAGTGGCTACCGGGTGGTCGTCGCCTTCGAGACGGCGGGGGAGGCCGAGCGGACCAGGTACTCGCTCGACCGGCTCAAGGTCTCCCTCGATCCGGAAGCCGAGCCTGCCGGGGAGCCGGGAGTGACCTTCCTCGAGTCCCGGGTCAGCGAGGGATTCGTCTGGCCGGCCGGCCACCTCGCCGTCTACCCGTGGCGACGTCTGGTCAACCGGGCCCGGAAGGTCGAGGATCCCGGCCCATCGAGCCTTGCCCTGACCGCTGCCGGCCTGAGGGTCGGGGACTTCGTGGTCCACGAGAACCACGGGATTGCAAGGTTCGCGGGATTCGAGACCAGGGAGGTTGCGGGGACGACCCGGGACTACCTGCTCCTCGAGTACGCCGGGGAGGACCGCGTCTTCGCCCCGACCGACCAGCTCGAGAAGCTATCCCGCTACGCGGGGGGCCTTGCCGAGCCGACCCTCTCGGCCCTGGGCGGCAAGAAGTGGCAGAACCTGAAAGCGAGGGCCCGGAAGGCCGCCGCCGAGATGGCCGGCGAGCTGGTCAACCTCTACGCCGAGCGCAGGACGAGGGCCGGGCACGCCTTCCCCGAGGATTCGGAGTGGCTGCTGGCACTCGAGGCGTCGTTCCCGCACCGTGAGACGGCGGACCAGATAGCGGCGATCGAGGCCGTCAAGGCCGATATGGAATCCCCTCAGCCGATGGATCGACTGGTCTGTGGCGACGTCGGCTACGGCAAGACCGAAGTGGCCCTTCGGGCGGCAGCAAAGGCCGCCTCCGACGGCAAGCAGGTGATCCTGCTGGCGCCGACGACGATCCTCGCCCAACAGCACCTGGGGACCTTCACCGAGCGATTCCGCGACCTACCCTTCCGGGTCGAGGGGGTCAGCCGGCTAACCCCCGCAGCCGAGTCCAGGAAGATCCTGGCCGACTGGTCGAGTGGGGGCGTGGACGTGCTGATCGGAACCCATCGGCTGCTCTCCCGGGACGTCAAGGCCCACGACCTCGGCCTGGTGATCGTCGACGAGGAGCAGCGCTTTGGTGTCAAGCAGAAGGAGTTGCTGCGCCAGATGAAGCTCAAGGTCGACGTCCTCTCGATGTCGGCGACCCCGATCCCCCGGACGCTCCAGATGTCGATGTCGGGGCTGAGGGACATCTCGGTGATCGAGACCCCGCCCGAGGGTCGAAGGCCGGTACGGACCTACGTCGGTCCCTGGGACGAGGAGCTGGTCGAACGGGCGATCCGGCGCGAGGTCGAGCGCGGCGGCCAGGTCTTCTACCTGCACAACCGGGTCGAGACGCTCGATCGGGCGGCCGAGATGCTGCGGGCGATCGTGCCCCAGGTCAGGGTGACCGTGGCCCATGGCCAGATGCCCGAGGGGGAGCTCGAGGAGGCGATGCTGACCTTCATGCGGGGGGACTCCGACCTGCTGGTGGCGACGACGATCATCGAGTCGGGGATCGACATCCCGGCCGCCAACACCCTGATCGTCGAGCGGTCCGACCTGCTTGGGCTGGCCCAGGCCTACCAGATCAGGGGGAGGGTGGGGCGGTCACGCGAGCGTGCCTTCGCCTACCTGATGTACCCCTCCGAGGAGTCCTTGACCCGGGAGGCTTCGAGCAGGCTCGCGACCCTGGCCGACCACACGGAGCTCGGCTCGGGCTTTCGGATCGCCATGCGGGACCTCGACATACGGGGCGCCGGCAACCTGCTTGGGGATGAGCAGTCGGGTCACGTCGCCGCAGTCGGCTTCGAGCTCTACTGCCAGCTGATCGACGAGGCCGTCGCCGGCCTCACGGGCAAGGATGGGACGGAGGAGCGACCGGAGCCGGTCCGGATCGACGTCGCCCTCGACGCCTACCTCCCGGCCGGGTACGTGCCGTACGAGGCGGCGAAGATCGACATCCACCGCCGGATCGCCGCGGCCCGTCGGCCGGGTGAGCTGAAGGCGGTCGAGGCCGAGCTGATCGACCGGTTCGGACCGCTCCCCGACGAGGCGGTGAACCTCCTCCGGATCCAGAGGGCGAGGGTGGGACTTGCCGCCGCCGGGGTCGTGTCGGTCCATGACTCGGGCGCGCGGATCGTCCTTTCCGGCCTCAAGATCGAGCCAGAGGAGGCCACTGCCCTCGCCGAGAAGCTCGAGGGCTCGACCTACGACTTCAAGACGGCCGAGCTCTCGGTCGTTGCGGGCGACGAAGCCGATGAGCGGTTGACCCGGCTGGAGGAAGTCGCGGCCGCGCTGACCGATTCCGGGATGGGTATGCTCTCAGGCCACGAGACACTCCCCGATGCAGAGTCAAAAGGGGATTGAGGCAGGAGCAGAGATGACCAGCTCGCACAGGAAAGGACTGATCGCCTTCGGCGCCATTTTCGTGGTGCTGTTCGTCTGGGTGGCAGTCGCCGACGGCCTGGGGAGGCCTTCGGTCCCTTCGGATGACGTCGCGGTCGTCTCCGACATCTCCGATGACGGGGGCAACATCTCCAAGGCCGAGTACGCCGTCGCCTTCCGCCAGTCCTGGAAGCGAACCGGACTCGAAAAGGCCCCGAAAGCGGGCGACGCCCAGTACGAAACTGCCAGGGACGGAGCAATGAATGACCTGCTCGACCAGGTCTGGCTGACCGGGGAGGCCGAGGAGCTGGGGATTTCGGCCACACCCCGCGAGGTGCGCAACGAGCTCAAGACGATCAAGGACACCCAGTTCCCGAACGAGAAGGCTTACGAGAAGTTCCTGGAGGACAGCGGATTCGACGAGCAGCAGGTCCTCGATCGGGTGAAGCTCCAGGTCCTGAGCCGGAAGATCGAGGAAGACATACGCAAGGGCGCCGGCAAGCCGACCGAGGACGACATCCAGGAGTACTACGACGCCTCAGTCGAGCAATACACCACGCCGGCCGAGAGCGAGATCCGGCTGATCGTGACCTCGAAGAAGGCCGACACCGAGGCGGTCCAGAAGGCCCTCGCCAAGGACGACTCCGACAAGGCCTTCGCCCGCCTCGCGGAGGTATATTCCGAAGACCCCACCAAGTCGGGCGGAGGCAAGACGACCGCCACCGCCGGCAGCTACCCGGAGCCGGCCGGCAGCGCAATCATGGAGGCGAAGACCGGCACGGTCGAGGGCCCGATCGAGGTGGATGGCAATTCCTACTTCTTCCGGGTGATCGAGGCAAAGCCCGAGGAGGTGCGCCCCCTTGCCGAGGTCCGCAACGAGATCGAGCAGCAGCTGGTGCCGACCCTCGAACAGCAGGCACTGACCAACTTCATCCAGGACTACAACGCGAAGTGGACCTCTCGCACCGTCTGCGCCGAGGGGTTCATCGTCGCCCGCTGCTCGAACTACGAGGGAGACGGGCGAAACCCGGCTGCCGACCCGGCCTGCTTCGAGGCCGATGATGGCAAGCAGGGCAAGGACGGCCAGGAAGAGCAGGCCCTGGCCTGTCCAGCGGCTGTCGCCCTGGCCACACCGATCGCACCGGGTGCCAACGCCGATGCAGGCCCATTCGGCCAGCTGACGACCCAGCCGTTGCCCCAGGGCCCGATACCCCCGGCGGACCAGGCGACCGAGCCTCCGCCGGCGGTCCCGAGCTTCCCGACCGGCTGACCCCCAACGAGGTGGCCCGATCCGCGGAGGAGGGCGGCCCCGATGACCTCGCCCGGGCGCTGGTCCGACTCGACGAGGTCGCCCGTACGCTCAGGATCGAGTGTCCCTGGGATCGGGAACAGACTGCCCGCTCGATCGTTCCCCACACCGTCGAGGAGTCGTATGAACTCGCCGAGGCGGTCGCTGTCGACGACCCCGAGGCGATCCGCGACGAACTCGGCGACGTCCTCTTCCAGGTCGTCTTCCTCTCGCTGCTGCTCGAGGAGCGTGGGGAGGGGGATCTCGCCGTGATCACCACCCAGTTGACCGAGAAGCTGATCCGACGCCACCCCCACGTCTATCCCCCGGATGAAGGGGAAGGGGAGAGGGAGTCGATCGACACCGCGGAGGACGTCCGGCGCCAGTGGGACTCGATCAAGACCGGGGTGGAGGGGCGCTCGTCCGAGCGTGATTGGCGGAAGCCTGGGCTGCCCGCCCTCGTCTACGCGACCAAGGTGCAGTGGAAGGCAGACCCGAGCGATCGCCCGGCCAACGGACCGGCCTCCAACCCAGAACTCGACCGGGACGAGCAGGAGGTCGGCGAGGAACTCTGGCAGCTGGTCGAGCGGGCGCGTAAGTCCGGGGTCGATCCCGAGATCGCGCTTCGCCGGATAGCCGAGGCTCGTGCAGCCGAACTCGCCGAAGGCGGGGGCGAATAGGATGGCGGGCCGATGAGCGCGATCGAGACAGTCAAGGCACGTCAGATCCTCGATTCCAGGGGTAACCCGACCGTGGAGGTCGATGTGGTCCTCCAGGAAGGCCAGGTCGGCAGGGCCGCAGTGCCCTCGGGGGCATCGACAGGTGAGTTCGAGGCGGTCGAGCTCCGGGACGGGGGTGATGCCTGGGGCGGCAAGGGCGTCTCCCAGGCGGTCGCAAACGTGGATGGGGAGATCGCCGGGGCGCTCTCGGGGTTCGACGTGACCGACCAGGCCGGGCTCGACCAGCTCCTGAAGGAGCTCGACGGGACCGAGGACAAGGGTCGGCTCGGCGCGAACGCAATCCTCGGGGTCTCGCTGGCCGCCGCCCGGGCCGGGGCGGAGCTCGAGAGCCGGCCGCTCTGGGAGTACCTCGGGCTCCTCTTCCAGGACCAGACCGGGAGTGGACCGGTGGAGCCAGTGCTCCCGGTGCCGATGATGAACGTACTGAACGGTGGTGCCCACGCCGACAACTCGGTCGATTTCCAGGAGTTCATGGTCGTGCCGGCCGGGTTCGATTCCTTCCCCGAGGCGCTCCGGGCCGGTACCGAGGTCTTCCATGCGCTCGGTCGGACGCTGGCCGGGCGGGGGCTCTCGACGGCGGTCGGCGACGAGGGCGGCTTCGCCCCCGACCTGGGTTCCAACCAGGAAGCCCTGGAAGTCCTGGTCGAGGCGATCGGCGTGGCCGGGTACGAGGCCGGCCGCCAGGTATTGATCGCACTCGATCCGGCCACCTCAGAGATCCACGAGGGCGGTTCCTACCGGCTGGCCCACGAGGACCGAACGCTCGACCCCGATGAGATGGCCGCCTACTGGGCTGACGTGGTCGAGAGGTTCCCGGTGGCCTCGATCGAGGACGGGATGGACGAGGAGGACTGGGAGGGCTGGAAACTCCTGACCGAACGCATCGGGGACCGGGTCCAGCTGGTCGGGGACGACCTCTTCGTGACCAACCCCATCCGGCTGGAACGTGGGATCGAGGCCGACGTCGCCAACTCGATCCTGGTCAAGGTAAACCAGATCGGGACCCTGAGCGAGACCTTCGAGGCGATTCGGATGGCGAACGATGCGGGCTACACCGCGGTTATCTCCCACCGGTCCGGCGAGACCGAGGACACGACGATCGCCGACCTCGCGGTGGGGACCGGGGCCGGACAGATAAAGACCGGTGCCCCGTCCCGCTCGGACCGGGTCGCCAAGTACAACCGGCTACTCCGGATTGGTGAGGAACTGGGCAACCGGGCCAGCTACGGCGGCAGGTCGGTCTTCACCCGGCTTTCGTGAAGGAGTTCCCCACCCTCCGGCGAAACCGGTGGGATGGCCGAAACGGTCAGGGCAGCGCGTGGACCGGGGCGGTCCGGAAGGTCCGGGCGGCGGATTCGGCGGCGACCGGATGCCGGCAGGCCCGGCTCGGGAAGGATCAGGTGGGATCGCCTCGGAAGGATCGCCTTCGTCATCCTCGTCTTCTTCATCCTGGTCTCCTATGTCGGTCCGTTGGCCAACCTGTTCGACTCCTACCGCCTGGTCGGCCAGACCGAATCCGATCTGGCCGAAGTCCAGGCCGAGAACCGTGTCCTCGAACGCCGCACCAGGCACCTGACCAGCGACTCCGTCCTCGAGCGCGAGGCGCGGCGACAGGGGATGTCGCTGCCGACCGAGCAGCCCTACGTGGTCGAGGGCGTCGGCCGCTGATCCTGGTGGGTGGCCCCGGTCCGGGGCGGTGGCTTCGATGAGCCAGTCCCCGGAGTCCTTCTTCGTCGGGCTCTTCCTCGTCGCGCTGGTCGCGGGGTCGGCCGCCTACTCCGGTTCCCGCCTCCGGGCCGCCTTCCTGCCGGGCTGGCTCGGTGCAGCCGGGTTCCTCGCGGCCTCGATGATCTCCCTCGCCATCCTGCTGCTGGAGGCATCCCTCCTGGGGGTGGTCGGCCTCCTCGAGCCCTGGGCCCTGGTCGTCCTCGGCCTTGCGGTTGCCTTCGTCCTCTGGCTCCGGCCGATGGCCCCGAAGGGGTCGGGCGAAGGTCCACCGGCCCGGGTCGCCGTTCCGTTCGGGGCGGGAGCAGTGGCCGTCCTGTTCGGCTTCTTCACGGTCGCCCAATGGGGGTCCCTCGGATCGCTCTCGCTCGACTTCGGGATCGGAAACTTCGATTCGGTCTGGTACCACCTCCCGTTCGCCGCCGAGTTCGCCCGGACCGGCACCGTCTTCACCGACTTCAGGCCCGAGACGGTATTCGTCAACTGGCTCTACCCATTCAACTCCGAGCTCTTCCACGCGGTCGGGATGTCCCTCACCGGTCGGGACTTCCTCTCGGTCCTGATCAACTACGGCTGGTTGGCCCTCGGACTTCTGGCGGCCTGGGTTGCCGGCCGTCCCTGGGGCAGGTCGCACCTCACGGTCGCTGCTGCCTCGATCGTCTTCGCGGCCCACATGCTGGTCGTCCGGGAGCCCGGGACGGCCAAGAACGACATCGTCGCGGTCTCACTCGCCCTGGTCGCAGTCGCCGTGCTGCTCGGCTCGGCCGGTGGTGGGACCGGCAGGGGGAGGATCGCCACCGGCGCCCCGCTGGTCGTGGCTGGCCTCGCCCTTGGCATGGCAGCCGGGACGAGGGCGACCGTGCTGCCCCTGGCCGTCCTGATCGGGGTCGCGGCGATCGTCGCCTCACCGGTCGGAGCGAGGGTCCGCTCGACCGTGATCCTCCTGGTCTCCGGCCTCCTGACCGGGGGACTCTGGTACCTGAGGAACCTGGTCCAGACCGGCAACCCCTTCCCCCAGCTCCGGGAACTCGGACCGCTGTCGCTTCCAGGGCCCGAGAGGCTCCAGGAGGCGAGACCGGACTTCAACGTCTTCCATTACCTGTTCGACGGCCAGGCCTGGTCGGACTACCTGGCTCCCGGGCTGGACCGCGCCCTCGGGCCGCTCTGGCCGCTGTTGATCCTGCTGTTCCTGGTCGGGGCTATTGCGGTCGTCTGGCGCGGGCCGGGCAGGACCGCGAAGGCCCTCGCCCTCGCCTCGCTCGGTGGCGCGGTGCTCTACCTGTTCACCTCGCTGAGCGCTGCCGGACCGGAAGGGGAGCCGACGGCCTTCTCGATCAACCTCCGGTTCCTCGCCCCGTCCCTCGCTGCCGGACTCGTCCTCATTCCCTCACTCGACCTGTTCGAACGCCCAGCG
>CAITDZ010000155.1 GCA_903891285.1 uncultured Solirubrobacterales bacterium | reverse complement strand
TCGAGATAGAGACCGACAAGGCCAGCATGGTCTACGAGTCGGACCTGGCCGGGGTGCTCGAGATCCTCGTTCCGGCCGGGGAGACCAGGCCGATCGGGGAGCCGATCGCCACCGTGTCGAAGGACGGGGCCCATCCGACCGGGAATGCTGCCCCGGCCGAACCGGCCAAAAGCGAGCCCGCCACGACTGAGGAACCAGAGGCGGCCGAGCCGGCCGCCGCCAAGACCGCACCCCCCACAGCCCCTGCCTCTGCCGAGGAGGCCGAACGGATCCGGATCTCCCCGCTCGCTGCCAGGCTGGCCCGGGAAAAGGGGGTCGATCCTGCCGGGATCGAGGGGTCCGGACCGAACGGCCGGATCGTCAAGGCCGACGTGGATCGGGCACTCTCGGCCGCCGCGCCTCCGGTACCTACCGAACCGGTGCCTGTACCGAGGGAGGGCGAGCCGGCCAAGGGCGAGGTGACCAGGGTCGAACTCGACCGGACCCAGCAGACGATCGCCCGCCGGATGGCCGAGTCGAAGGCGACCGTCCCCCACTTCTACCTCCAGGCCACGGTCGACATGACCCGGGCAGTCGAGGTCAGGGAGGCCTTCAAGGAGGCACCCGAGGCCGACGGTCCCGTTCCCTCTCTCAACGACATGGTGGTCAAGGCCGCAGCCCTCGCCCTGCGCCACCACCCCCGGGCCAACTCCTCGTACCGGGATGGCGCCCTGGAGCTCTTCTCCCGGATCAACATCGGAATCGCGGTCGCCTCGAACGACGCGCTGATCGTGCCAGTTATCTCCGACGCCGATCACCTGGAGCTGAGGGAGATCGCGACCGAATCACGCCGGCTCTCCGAGCGGGTAAGGACCGGCGAGGTAACACCCCCGGAGCTCTCGGGCGGGACCTTCACGATCACCAACCTCGGGATGTATGGAGTGAGGAGCTTCGATGCCGTGATCCACGGCGGTCAGGCCGCGATCCTCGCAGTCGGCGAGGTATCCGAGCGGGCACTGGTCCGGGACGGTGAAGTGGTGCCAGCGATGCTTATGGACCTCTCCCTCGCCTGTGACCACCGCGTCCTCTACGGGGCCGATGCGGCCGAGTTCCTGGCCGAGATCCGGGCCAACCTCGAAGAGCCGGGCCTGCTCGCGTGAAGGCACGGTCGAACGGCCGGGCGGGGGGACACGGACCCAACCCGGGAACCCATCGCTCTACCGATGTAGGGGCAAGCGCCGGCAGCGCCTTCTCGGCCGGGGTCGTGGCAAGTGCAGGGACTGCCTTCTCGGCAGGAATCCTGGCCAGCGCCGGGACTGCCTTCTCGGCCATGGTCGCCTTCAGCTCGGGCATCTTCGGCTCGGGCCTGACCATCTTCTCCTCGCTCTGCATCGCCTGCCTCGGCTGCTCGCGCTGTTTCGCCTGCCTGGGCTGCATGGGCTGCGACGGCTGCATCGGCTGTTTCGGATGCGTCGGACTGAAGGGCGAGCGGTGGAAGGTCGGAGTCAGGAAGGGCCCGGGCGCGTGAACGACCCCGGGAGGGCGCTCGAGGCCCGGTGGCTCGGGACCAGGCCCTACCGCGAGATGCTCTCCGTCCAGGAGGAGCTGGTCGACCTCCGCCAGGCTGGCGGGATCCCCGACACCCTGCTCCTGCTCGAACACCCCCCTACCTACACCCTCGGCCGCCGCTCCGAACCGTCCGACGGGACCGGTCTCGAAGGCGACGCCGCCGTGGTCGAGACTCCCAGGGGCGGCAGGATCACCTGGCACGGCCCGGGACAGCTGGTCGCCTACCCGATCATCGACCTGAGGCAGATCGGTGACCAGCCTGCGACTGCAGCCCGGGCCGACGTCGCGGGCTTCGTCGCCTCGCTGGAGCGGACGATGGTCGACTCGCTCGAAGAGTGGGGGGTCGTGTCCCGGACGATCGAGGGCTTGACCGGCATCTGGACTCCTGACTCGGACGCGATCCCGCCCGAACCGGACGCTGCGACCGTCGCCCCGGCTATCGCCACCGGGGCGCTCCGCAAGGTCGGCTCGATCGGCCTGCGGGTGTCCCGCGGGGTGACCAGCCACGGAATCTCGCTCAACCTCTCCTGCGACCTTGGACCCTTCGATCGGATCGAAGCCTGCGGAATCGATGGATGCCGGATGACCTCGGTCGAAGTCGAGACGGGTAGCGCCCCCACCCCGGCGGACGCCGGCCTCGCCTTCCACCGAGTCCTTGCCCGGGCGCTCGACCTCGAACCGATCCTGCCCGAACCGGGTCCGGCCGACAGCATCTTCAGCCCCTAGGGTTCCCACATGGCCCCAGAGCAGACGACCGAGCGGATCCACGTGACCAGGTCCCGGGCCAACCCCGGGGGCGGTACGGCCGAGGTCAAGGGCTCGATCCCCTTTCGTTCCCGAAAGCCTTCCTGGCTCAAGGTGCCTCCACCCGGAGGCCCGATCTACCGCGAGCTGAAGCGGGCGCTCGGCGAGGACGGTCTGAACACGGTCTGCGAGGAGGCCAACTGCCCGAACATCGGCGAGTGCTGGGAGCGGGGCACGGCGACCTTCATGATCCTCGGCGACGTCTGTACGCGGCGGTGCGGATTCTGCAACGTCCAGACGGGAAAGCCGACCTTCGACGACCCGCTCGAGCCGGCCCGGGTCGCCAGCCAGGTCAAGCGCCTGGGCCTCCGCCACGCGGTGATCACCTCGGTCGACCGGGACGACCTGCCCGACTACGGCGCATCGGCGTTCGTCGGGGTGATCCGCTCGATCCGCCGGATGGCCCCGGACTGCACGGTCGAGGTACTCACCCCCGACTTCCGTGGTCAGGAGATGCCGATCGCCAGGGTGGTCAACGAGCGCCCGGACGTCTTCAACCACAACGTCGAAACAGTGCCGCGCCTCTACCCGAAGGCCCGCCGCGGCTCGGACTTCATGCGCTCTGCCCGAGTACTGAAGCTGGCCCGGGAGATGGGAGAGGGGCGGGTGATCACCAAATCCGGGCTGATGGTCGGGCTCGGCGAGGAGTTCGATGAGATGGTCGAGACCTTCGGGATCCTGCGCCGCCACGGCGTCCAGATCCTGACCGTCGGCCAGTACCTCCGACCGACCGAGAACCACCTGCCGGTCGTCCGGTACTGGCACCCCGAGGAGTTCGATGCCCTCGCCGAAGAGGCCCGGGCGATGGGGTTCGAGTCGGTCGCTGCCGGCCCGCTGGTCCGGAGCTCCTACCACGCGGATGAGAGCGCGCGGGAGGCCGGGCTCGGCCTCGACGCCGCTTGATCCCGATCCGCGACACGGTCGGCGACCTCGGGCCGGTCCGTGGCACCCTCGTCCTGCTCCTCCTCGAAGTCCTGGCCTATGCCCTCGGGGTCTTCGGGGCCGGGTTCTGGGCGCTCCTGGTCGCCCTGCTCGGGACCTGGCTGTTCGGCGCGCCGCTCGAGGGGCGCCTCGGGACCGCCCGTCTACTCCTCGCGGCCGCCGCCCTCACCGCGCTGGCCGGGCTGGTCGCAGGCCTGATCGACGGAACTGGGAGCTTCCTGCTCTACCCGCTCGGGGCGGTCCTTGGTCTCGGCCTCCTGCTGATCGCGATCATCCCGCGGGCCCGGATCCTCGTCCTCAGCCCGATCCCCTTCGCGATGGGATTCCAGGAGGTCCCCGCCCCGGTGGTGCTGGTGGTCTGGGCGGTGCTCGCCTGGCTCGCCTCCTGAACCCGACTCAGGTCGAGATCGCCCCGGCCCAGAGGAGCAGGAGGACCCCGGTGCCCAGAATGATCCGGTAGCCGACGAAGATCCCGTAGGAGTGATTCGCCAGGTACCTGAGGAACCAGGCGATCACCGCGTACCCGGTGACGAAGGCGACCACGGTCGCGACCGCGACGTTCAGCAGCGGCTCACCGACCGCCTCCTCCCCGGAGAGGATCCCGTAGAGCTGGAAGAGCCCGCTCAACACGACCGCCGGTATCGCCAGCAGGAAGGAGAACCGGGCTGCGGCGGCCCGTTCCAGCCCGAGTGCCAGCCCGGCGCTGATCGTCGCCCCCGACCGGGAGACGCCGGGGATCAGGGCGAGGCTCTGGGCGAATCCGATCAGGACACCGTCCCGGAACGAGAGCTGGCCGACGTCGCGCGAGCGCTTGCCGAACCGGTCGGCGAGGCCGAGCACGATCCCGAAGACGATCAGCATCGAGGCGACCAGCCAGAGGTTCCGGGCGGCGGTCTCTATCTGGTTCTCGAATGTGTAGCCGAGGATCGCGATCGGGATCGTCGCGGCGACCAGGTACCAGCCCATCCGAACGTTCAGCTCCCCCCGCTTCTCCGGCCTGAACAGGGCCCCGGTCCAGTCCCGGGCGATCCCCCAGAGGTCCTTCCGGAAATAGAGCAGCACGGCCAGCTCTGTCCCCAGCTGGATCACCGCGGTGAAGGCCGCCCCCGGATCCTCCCAGCCGAGGATCGCCGGCAGGATCAGGATGTGGCCCGAGGAGGAGATCGGCAGGAACTCGGTCAGCCCCTGGAGGAGGCCGAGGATGATGCTCTGGATCAGGTCCACGCTCGGCTCAGGCTATCCGCGGCCGAGGAGGAGAATGGAAGCAGGTCGCCATCACCCGGACGCTTTGTCCCCCGGCAGCCAGATCGAAAATCTGGCGCCGCCCAACTCGGAATCCGAACAGGAGACCCGTCCTCCGCCCGCCTCGACGATCGCCCTGACGATCGCCAGCCCCAGGCCCGAACCGCCCGTTCCACTGGACCTCGCTTCATCCAGCCGGGCAAAACGGTCGAAGACCCTCTCCCGCTCGGCCACGGGTACGCCCGGACCGTCGTCCTCCACGTCGATCGCGACCCCGTCGCCCGAGGGAGCGGCCGAGAGGCGAACCCGACTTCTCTCCCCGCCATATCTCAGGGCGTTGTCGACCAGATTGGAGACGGCCCGTGAGAGCGCAACGGGGTCGAACTCGACCTCCCGGTCGGTCACCTCCCCGATATCGATCCTCGCCCGCTCGGACTCGACCCGGTCTTCCCGTTCGGCTTCGAGGATCGGTCCGACCGCGAGTCGCTCGGCAGTGATTCCCGCTTCGGAGTCCGAGCGTGCGAGCAGCAGGAGATCCTCGACCAGGTGCTCCATTCGGTCCACCGCCTCCCCGACGGCCCGCGAGACCGCCGCCACCTCCTCGGGGTCCGGGTCGGGGTTCCTCGCCAGTACCTCGATCTGACCCCGCACGATCGTCAGCGGGGTCCGGAGATCATGTGAGGCGTCAGCGACGAAGGCCTTCTGCCGCTCGAACGCGTCCTCCAGCCGATCGAGCATCCGGTTGAAGGAGACAGAGAGCTTCCTCACCTCGTCACTTCCCGCCTCCTCCAGTGGCATCCGGACCGAGAGGTCATCACCGGCAACCTCCCCCGAGAGAGAGGTCAATCTCCTGAGGGGTCTGGTGACCCGGGCAGCGAGGAACCAGGCCAGGATGGCCGAGACGAGCAGTGCGAGCAACCCGAGGCGGAGGAAGGTTCCACCGAGATCCTCCAGAGCCTCCTCGGTCGGATCGAGCGACTTGCCGACCCGGATCGTCAGACCGGAGTCATCTGCGTCCGGAACCCGCCTGGTCAGGACCAGGGTCTGGCCGAGGTCTTCCAGCTTCTGCTCGGAGTAGCCCTCGGGGGCCCCGAGGAAGGCCCGGGTCTCCTCCAGCTCCTCCAGCTCCTCCTCCCGACCCTCATCCTCGGAGTCCTCATCCCCCGGGCCATCGCCTCCGGGTTCCCGAGTTCCCCCGAGCTGGGGCACCAGGATCTCGGGCTGGTTGGTGGCGAGCAGGACCCTGCCCCGTGAGATGGCCAGGACGACCGACTCGGCACCGACGGGTTGGGCGGCGGCTACCCGTGCGGCCCTCTGTCGAACGCGATTCCCTCCCGCCGGGCCGCCGGCCAACAGCTGGCGCTCGACCTGGTCTGCCCGCAGGGAGAGGTCGTCCTCGACCGAGCTTCGGAGTTCCGCCTCGGTGCCCTTGAAAACTGCGAAGAAGGCGACCCCAAGGGTCACCGCAACGATCAGGACGATCGCGATCGCGAGCTTCGCCCGAAGGCCACCGGGAAGACCGCGGCCCACTACTCCTCCCGCAGTCGGTAGCCGACCGACCTCAGCGTCTCGATCGGGTCGGGCAGGTCATCGATGTTCAGCTTTCGCCTCAGGTACTGGATGTAGACACCGACCACATTCGTCCCGGGGTCGTAGTCGTAACCCCAGACCCCGCTCAGGAGCTGTTCGCGGGAAAGGACCTGTCCCGGGTGGCGCATCATGTAGGCGAGCAGGTCGAATTCCCTAGCGGAGAGGTTGACCTCCTGTTCGCCGCGGGTCACCGTCCGTTTGAGCAGGTTCAGCTCGATGTCCCCCACGGTGAGGGTGGTCGCCTCCCCCTGGTCTGGACGACGAAGGTGCGCCCGTACCCTGGCAGCCAGCTCCTCGAAGGCGAACGGCTTGGGTATGTAGTCCGTCGCCCCGGCATCCAGTCCCTCGACCCGGTCCTCGACCGCCGTTCGCGCAGTCAGGAGGATCACCGGCGTCGTGCCGTCCCCTTTGCGGAAGGACTTCAGGATCTCGATCCCCGACATCCCCGGGAGCATCAGGTCGAGGATCAGCAGGTCGAAGTTCCCTGAGCGGGCCTCGACCAGACCATCCGGGCCTTCGGATGCCACCGTGACCGAGTACCCCTCGGCCTCGAGTCCCCTCTCGAGGAAGTCGGCAATCGCCGCCTCATCTTCGACCACCAGGATGCGCACCCGGTTGATGCTAAATGCCTCCCCGGGGCCCGAAAGCCGAATAAGAGGATTCTCACGCTCCCCTTACAGGGCTCAGAGCTCCACCTCGCAGGATGTCGTCATGGAATCGAACCAGATGGACAAGAAAGCCCTCGCCAAAGCGAAGCTCGAGGCGAGGAAGCTCCGGATCTCGAACCTTCGGAAGCGCATCGCAATCTTCTCGACCTCCCTGGCCCTGCTGTTCAGCGGACTCGTCGTCGGACTGAACGGTGTGCCGCTGCTGTTCGGCGGAAGGGAGCAGCCGACCACCGAAGTCGTCCAGACTGAGGGTGCCGAGCAGCAGGTCGGCGCGACCATCATCGCCTTTGCCTCCGGCCTGGTCTTCGACGAAGATGACGATGAGGAAGAAGAGGGCGGTTTCTTCTCCACCGGCAACTCCCGGTCCAGCAGCTCGAGCAGCAGCCCGAGCGTGACCACCTCCCAGTCCTAGGCCATGGAGGACTTCGGAACACAGATCTTCTGGATGCTCGGGCGCGGCACCGGCGTCGCCGCGATCGTGCTGGCCGGGCTCTCGGTCACCTTCGGCCTCCTGGCCGGTCGGGACCGCCCGCTCAGGCTGAAGGCCCTGACCGAGAAGAAGGAGTTCCACGAGGCGCTCTCGATGGCGACGATCGTCGCGATCATCGCCCACGGACTCTTCCTCTTCCTCGATCCGTGGCTGAGCGCGGGCGTCTCCGGCATCCTCGTTCCCTTCACGATGGACTACCGACCCTTCTTCTCGGGGCTCGGGATCATCGCGGGCTACGGCATGGTCCTGCTCGGACTCTCCTACTACGCGAGGAAGTGGATCGGCGCCTCGAGGTGGCGGATCGCCCACCGGTTCGTTGCCCTCTTCTGGATCCTCGGCCTGGTCCACACCTTCGGCGCCGGAACGGACGCGGGCGAGCTCTGGCTCCAGATCCCGGTGGCCCTCACCTCGATCCCGGCCCTGGCGCTGCTGGTCGCGACGATGGCCAAGAGGAGGCGGTCGGGGCGCAAGCCGAAGGCAGCCGTTTCCGGGAACCGGGCGGCCGCCTCGGAGACAAAGGCCAGCCCGACCGTCGAGCCAACTGCGGGCCTTCTGGCCGAGCCAGGATCGGCCCGCCCTGGCACCGAGCCGGCCCGGACCGCGCGGGAAACCGTCTCGGCGGTCTGACCGACCCCTACTGGGGAGCCATCCGGAGGGCGCCGTCGAGGCGGATTACTTCTCCATTCATCATCGGGTTCTCGGTCACGTGGCGGGCCAGGGCTGCGTACTCGGCCGGAATCCCGAGCCGATTGGGGAAGGGGACCGTGTCACCCAGCGCCTTCCTCGCATCCTCTGGGAGCAGTGCCAGCAGCGGCGTATCGAACAGACCCGGTGCGATCGTCACCACCCGGATGCCGTAGCGGGCAAGGTCGCGGGCGGCCGGAAGGGTCAGTCCCACCACCCCGCCCTTCGAGGCGGCGTAGGCGGTCTGGCCGATCTGCCCGTCGTAGGCCGCGATCGAGGCCGTGTTGATGCAGACACCCCGCTGGGAGTGGTTATCCGGCTCGTTGCCGATCATCTTCGCCGCCGCCAGACGGAGCACGTTGATCGTCCCCATCAGGTTGATGTTGATCGCCCACTCATAGCCTTCCAGCGGTGCGGCGCCATGCTTCTCGGAGGCGATCCGGCCGGCCGCGCCGACCCCGGCGCAGTTGACGCAGATCCGGAGGCCACCCTCTGCCTCGGCCGCCTTCGAGATCGCCGCTTCTACCTGATCGGAGTCGGTCACGTCGCACTGGACGAACCCGGTGCCCAGCTCGGCCGCAAGCTGCTCGCCCTTTTCGCTGTTCAGGTCGGCGATCGTCACCTTGTGCCCGGCACCCGCGAGTTCCCTCACCGTGGCCTCACCGAGGCCCGAAGCCCCCCCGAAAACGATCGCTGACTCTGAACTCATAGTCGAAGCTCCTTTACGATTGGGTTTCCATGGAAAGACAGATATTCGAAGCCGAACACGAGGATTTCAGGGAGTCCGTCCAGCGGTTCGTCGCCGAGGAGGTCTCCCCCCACTTCGAAGAGTGGGAAGAAGAAGGAATCATGCCACGGGAGGTCTTCCAGAAGGCGGGTGCCAAGGACATGCTGGCGATGGCAGCACCCGAGGAGTTCGGCGGCCTCGGACTCGACGACTACCGGTTCAACCAGGTGATCGTCGAGGAGGGCTCCTACGCCGGGGTGACCGGCTGCTTGCTGGGGCTCTCGCTCCACAACGACATCTGCCTGCCGTACTTCCTCGAGTACACGACCGACGAACAGAAGGAGCGCTGGCTGCCTGGGATCGTCGATGGATCTCTGATCACCGCCCTCGCGATGACCGAGCCCGGAATCGGGTCGGACCTCGGCTCGCTCGGCACCAAGGCGATCCGCGACAACGGCCACTACGTGGTCGACGGCTCGAAGACCTTCATCACCAACGGGATCAACGCCGACCTGATCATCACCGCGGTAAAGACCGACCCGAAGGAAGCCCACAAGGGGATCTCCCTGGTCGTGATCGAACGGGGCATGGACGGCTTCGAGCGAGGCCGGAACCTGGAAAAGGTCGGGATGCACTCCCAGGACACCGCCGAGCTCTTCTTCAACGAGGTCCCAGTTCCGGCCGAGAACCTGCTCGGCGACGAGGGACAGGGCTTCTCCTACCTGATCTCCAACCTGGCCCAGGAGCGGCTCTCGATCGCGGTTGGCGCAGTTGCCGCAGCCAAGGCGGCGCTCGACTGGACCCTGGAATACGTCAAGGAGCGGACCGCCTTCGGCAAGCCGGTCGGCTCGTTCCAGAACACCCGCTTCCGACTTGCCGAGGTCAAGACCGAGGTCGAGATCGCCCAGATCTACATCGACCGCTGCGTGATGTCGCTGAATGAGGGCAAGCTCACGGCCGAAGACGCGGCGGCCGCGAAATGGTGGACCACCGACATGGCCGGCCGGGTGATCGACGAGTGCGTCCAGCTCCACGGCGGCTACGGCTACATGATGGAGTACCCGATCGCCCGCGCCTGGGCCGATCACCGAGTCACCCGGATCTACGGCGGTACCAACGAGATCATGAAGGAGATCGTCGGCCGCTCGATGGGCCTCTAGGCCCGGATATCTGCTCTGAAGGAGCCGCCTACTGGGCGGTCATCTTCGCCCGATGGGCGGGCTGCTCGTCCTTGCGGGCCTTGCGGTACTCGCGGTTCAGCATCCCGATCACGTCGAGCGAGATCTCCTGCGGGCAGACCCGGGAGCACTCGCCGTAGTTGGTGCAGCCGCCGAACCCCTCGGCGTCCATCTGTTCGACCATCCCGATCACCCGGGTGGTCCGCTCGGGCTGGCCCTGGGGCAGGAGGTTCAGGTGCTTGACCTTGGCCCCGGTGAACAGCATCGCCGAGCCGTTCGGGCAGGCGGCTACACAGGCGCCACACCCGATGCAGATCGCTGCGTCGAAGGCCTCCTTCTGGGTCTCGGGCGAGACCGGCATCGAGTTAGGGTCCGGCTGGGGTCCGGTCTTGGTCGAGATGTAGCCGCCGGCCTGGATCACACGATCCAGCGCCGAGCGGTCGGTGATCAGGTCTCGCATCACCGGGAAGGCGGAGTTCCGGTACGGCTCGACCTTGATCGTCGCCCCGTCGGTGAACTCCCTCATATATATCTGGCAGGCCGTCACCTGACGGGGTCCCTGCGGGTATCCATCGATCACCAGCGAACAGGTGCCGCAGATCCCCTCGCGACAGTCGCTGTCAAAGGCGACCATCCTCTGCTTCTCCCGACCGAGCTGGGCGTTCAACTGGTCGAGCATCTCGAGGAACGAAGACTCGGGGTCGATCCCGTCGACCGTGAAGGACTCGAAGTGGCCGTTCGACTCACGGTCGAACTGCCTCCATATCTCGAGATTGAACCTCACTTGTAGCTCCTGGTCGCCAGTTCGACGTTTTCGAACTCCAAGTGTTCATCGTAGGGGACGGGTTCCCCATCCTCGCCACCCCAGCCCCAGGCGGTGACCGAGGCGAAGTCCTCGTCGTCGCGAAGCGCCTCGCCGTCCTCGGTCTGGTGCTCCTCGCGGAAGTGGCCCCCGCAGGACTCCTCCCTCCTCAGTGCGTCGAAGCACATCAGCTCACCGAGCTCGAGGAAGTCGGAGACACGGTTGGCGTACTCGAGGCTCTGGTTGAGCTCCTCGATCCCCGGGTCGACCCGGACGTTCTCCCAGAAGTCGGCCTTGATCCTGCGTATCTCGGCGATCGCCTCCTTCAGGCCCTCGGCGTCGCGGGACATCCCGCACTTGTCGAGCATGACCATGCCCATCTCGCGGTGGAACTCCTGGGGCACGATCGTTCCGTCGACGTCGACCAGTGCCTGGAGGCGCTCCTCTACCTCGTCCTGGACCCTGCCGAACTCGGCATCCTCGGTCGAGACGTCCCCGTGGTCGACCGTCATGTAGTCGGTGACCGTGTGGGGGACGATGAAGTAGCCGTCGGCCAGGGCCTGCATCAGGGCGCTCGCCCCGAGACGGTTGGCCCCGTGGTCGGAGAAGTTCGCCTCGCCGATCGCGAACAGCCCTTCAATAGTGGTCTGGAGTTCGTAATCGACCCAGAGACCCCCCATCGCGTAGTGGGGGGCCGGGTAGATCATCATCGGGGTCTCGTACGGATCGTCCCCGGTGATCTTCGCGTACATGTCGAACAGGTTTCCGTACTTGCCCTCGATCGCATCCCGGCCCTGCTCGGCGATCGCCTCGCGGAAGTCGAGGTAGACGCCGCGGCCGGTGCCGCCGACCCCGAGGCCGTCGTCGCAGACGTGCTTGGCCGCCCGGGAGGCGATATCGCGCGGGGCGAGGTTGCCGAAGGCCGGGTAGCGCTCCTCGAGGAAGTAGAACCGCTCGGCATCGGGGATCTCGGCAGGTGGCCGCTCCTCGTTCGGCTTTCGCGGAACCCAGATCCGCCCGTCGTTCCGGAGCGACTCGCTCATCAGGGTGAGCTTCGACTGGTAGTCGCCGCTCTGGGGGATGCAGGTCGGGTGGATCTGGGTGAAGCAGGGGTTGGCGAAGAGCGCCCCCCGACGGTGGGCCCGCCAGGTGGCGGTCACGTTCGAGCCCATCGCGTTGGTCGAGAGGTAGTAGACGTTGGTGTAGCCGCCGGTGGCGAGGATCACCGCGTCGGCTGCGAACCGCTCGATCTCCCCGGTTTCGAGGTCGCGAACGATGATCCCCCGGGCCCGGCCGTCGACCTTGACCAGGTCGAGCATCTCGTGCTTGGAGAAGACCTCGACGTTGCCGGCCTTCACCTGCCACTCGAGCGCGCTGTAGGCACCGAGCAGGAGCTGCTGGCCAGTCTGGCCGCGGGCGTAGAAGGTCCGCTGGACCAGCACCCCGCCGAACGACCGGGTCGCCAGGGATCCGCCGTACTCCCGGTTGAAGGGAACGCCCTGGGCGACCGCCTGGTCGATGATGTTCGCTGAGAGCTCGGCGAGCCGCCAGACGTTCGCCTCGCGGGAACGGAAGTCGCCGCCCTTGATCGTGTCGTAGAAGAGCCGCTGGATCGAATCGCCTTCGTTCGCGTAGTCCTTGGCAGCGTTGATCCCGCCCTGGGCGGCGATCGAGTGGGCCCGGCGGGGTGAGTCCTGGAAGCAGAAGCTCTTCACCTTGTAGCCCTGCTCGGCCAGGGTCGCGGCAGCGCTCGCCCCGGCCAGCCCGGTGCCGACCACGATCACGCTCCTGCCGGGCCTGTTCCTTGGGCCTACCAGGTGGTGGGCATCGAGCCAGGTCCGCCACTTCTGGGAAAGGGGCCCGTCGGGAATCCGGGCGTCGGGCAGTCCGTTTCCATTGGTCGATGTAGCCCCGTTCATCTCGCTCACCGTCCCCCACCCCCTGCCAGCACCGCAGCCGTCGGCTCGTTGTCGATCGGGACGCCGAGCGCCCCGGTGAAGAAGAGGATAGGTACTGCAGCGAACCCGGCAACGATGACCACGGTCAGCAGGCTGGCTCCGGCCTTGATCTGCCCGTTTCGCTCGGGCGAGTCGACCCCGAGGGTCTGGAAGACGCTCCAGATCGCGTGCCGGAGGTGAGTCCCGACCAGGAAGACGGCCGCCAGGTAGAAGAGCACGACGTACCACTCCTGGAAGGCCCAGTAGAGGTTCGCGTAGATCGCTCCCTCGACCAGCGGAGTGACGTCGATCGTCAGGGTCGAGAACTGGAGGATGTGGACCACGAGGAAGACGAGGATCACGACTCCACTGACCATCATCAGACGTGACTCCCAGGAGCGTCCGATCCTCCGGGCCGGGTATTCGGGCGGCCGGGCCTTCCGGTTGCGGGCCCTCAGCTGGATCACCCCGACCAGGTGGACGACGAGTGCCGCCAGCAGGATCGCCCGGACCACCCAGAGCGTCCCCTCGTAAGGGACGAGTGGCTCACCGAAATTCCTCAGCCAGCTCGCGTACTCGTCGATGTGGGGCTCGACCGTTCCCGGCCCGGCAAGGGACCAGAGGTTCCCGGCCATGTGGAGGATCAGGTAGGCGACGAGGATCGTCCCGCCGACCGCGACGAAGACCTTCTTGCCGATCGTCGAGTCCCAGAACTCCCTCATCGCGGCCTACCCCTTTCCTCGGCCGTTGCCGCTCGAGGGGGGTGGGAGGTAGAACAGGTGCCGTACACGACTGCTCACGAACCTTGATTCTAAGGGCCGGAGGAGGCAGACGATTCGTGGCCCTACACCTGCGGGCCATCTCCCCTGCCCCGGGCACCTCTGCGCCGGGGCAACTCCGGTGGGCTAGCGGGCGGTGACCCGGTCCAGCTCGACCGCGACCGGCTCGTCGGCACCCTTGACCACCACGTAGACCATCGGTGGCCCGCCGAAGAAGGTCGAGGATTCCCCTTCCCCGACGAAGATCGCCGGGATCTGGGTCCCGTCCTCACCGTGGATCACGACCTCCTCACCCTTCTTGAACCCTTCGAATGGGGGTGGCTCGTTCGCCTCCGGGTCGGGGTCGACCTGCTTCTTCTCGTATGACTTGTTTCCCAGCCGTGCCTTGCGGTGCTTGGTCATGGGAGCAGCCTACGCCCTTTGCCGTCCTCGGGCTGCCGACCGATCGAATGGCGGCCCCGCCAGGTCGTATGCTCTTCGACATGGGTCTCGTCCAGAGATTCCCCGGCGCACCGAGGGGCCTTCGTGGCGCGAAAGCGACCGATTCAACTGCCCCGGTGAAACGCCGTCTCCTGGCAGTCGGCCTGGCCTCGATGGCACTGCTCGTGTCAGGCTGCGAGTTCTCCTGCTCGCTGGGTAACTCGATCTCTTCGGACGAGCTGGAACGCCAGGTCAAGGACTCCTATGAGAAGGAGATCGGGTTGACCCTGACCTCGATCACCTGCGACGAGGCCAAGCCGGACAAGGGCTCCCCGATCTCCTGCGAGGCGACCAATGCCCCGGGGGTGAACCTCTGGATCGAGGGAACCGTGACCTCCTATGACTCCGACACCCAGGTCGCCGACTTCGACTGGGAGGTGGTCAGGGCCGAGTCGCCCGGTCGGATCTACGCCAACGCAGCCGCCGGAACGGTCGAGCAGGAATGGGGCATCCCGGTGGACAGGATCGAGTGCCCCGACCGGATCCCGGTCGAAACCGGGGAGAAGGTCGAGTGCATCGCGGTCGAGCCGAACGGGGTCCGAACCGCCCTGATCCTCACCCTGACCGACGACGAGGGCGGCTTCGACATCGAGGTCAAGGGACCGGTAGGCAAGGCCAGCTAGTCCCCGTAGCGGTCGGCCGAGGCCAGCCCGGACAACTACC
>CAITDZ010000154.1 GCA_903891285.1 uncultured Solirubrobacterales bacterium | reverse complement strand
GGCCAGGTCGAGGCCTCGGTCCCAGAAGCCCGGATCGGTCAGGTCCACCCCGACCATGGTGCCCAGTTCCTCGGGCGAGCGGGAGCCACCGGCTGCCAGCATTTCCAGGTAGCCAGGCACGATCTCCTCTCCCCGCTCCCGGTAGAGCTGGTAGACGGAGAGGGCCAGCAGCTGCCCGTACGCGTACGCGTATACGTAGCCCGGTGAGCCGATGAAGTGCGGCACGTACGACCACCAGGAGTGGTAGCCGTCGGTGACCTCGACGGAGTCACCGAGCAGCTCTTCCTGGGTCCCGGCCCAGAGCTCCCCGAAACGCTCGACCGAGAGCTCGCCCTCCTCACGCCTGGCGGAGTGGACCCGGTCCTCGAACTGGTTCATCGCGATCTGCCGGAAGACGGTTGCGATCTGACCCTCGACCGCCTCCGAAAGAAGCCCGAGGCGAGCCGCCGGATCCTGTTCGGCTTCGAGCAGCCTTCCGAAGACGAGCTCTTCGGCGAAAACCGAGGCCGTCTCGGCAACGGTCAGCGGTGTCCCCTGATGGAAGATCCCCTGGGTAGCTGCGAGGGCCTGGTGCAGGCCATGTCCGAGCTCGTGGGCCAGGGTCAGCACGTCCCGGCGACGGTCGGTGTAGTTCAGCATCACGTAGGGGTGTACCGAGGGTACGGTCGAAGCGCTGAAGGCGCCGCCTCGCTTTCCGGGTGAGGGCGGGGCGTCGATCCAGCGTTCCTCGAAGAAACGGGCGACCACCTCGCCGGCTTTCGGGGAGAGCGAGTCGAAGGAGCTCTGGACCAGCTCCCGACCGTCTTCCCACCCGATGGTTTCCTCGTCCGTAGCGACCGCCGCCATCCGGTCGAAGTCGGCGAGCCGCTCGATGCCGAGCAGACGGGCCTTGGTCCGGTACCACCGCCTTGCCATCTCGTACCGGCCCCGGACGGCCTCGACGAGCGCCTGGACCGACTCGTCGGATGCCTCGTTGGAGAGATTCCTCGCCGAGAGCCAGTTCGGGTAGGACCGCAGCCGGTCCTTGATCGCCTTGTCCTGGAGGAGGGTGTTGAAGACGTAGGCTCGGGTCCGAAGTCCCGGCTCCAGTGCCACCGTGATCGCTTCCGCCGCTTTCCGACGGGCCTCCCGGTCGGGGTCGTGGAGACGCGAGAGGGCGATGTCGAGGGTCGCCTCCTCGTCCTCCCCCTCGATCCCGACCCGGATCGCCGAACTCAACTCGTCGAACAGCCTGCTCCAGGCACCGGCGCCGGTCACGGAGAGTTCGGTGGCGATCTTTTCTTCCGGTCCGGAGAGCAGGTGGTCCCGATAGCGCCGTTCGAGGCGCAGGTGGTGGCGACAGAAGTCGAGTCCGTCGGTGGTCAGGAGTTCCTCGGCCCTCTCGTCGTCCAGGGCGGCCCACTCGAGCTCGAAGAAGAGGAGTTTCGTCTGGATCGCCGTGGAGCGCTCCGAGCACATCTGGAGGAGTGCCCCGTTTGCCGGGTCGGCGGTATCGGCTGCGAATCGGAGGTGGGCGTAGTTGAGAGCCCGCCCGGCGAGGTCGCCGATTCCCGCGAGCTTCGACATCGCCTCGCGGAGTCCATCGCCGTCGAGCTCGCCTACACCGCCTTCGTATTCCTCCGCGAACGCCTCGGCCTCGCGTTCCGCCTCGTCGAGCAGCGAACCGATCGCATCCTCGGGACGCTCGGCAGCATGGTTGCCGAGGAGCTCCTCCAGATCCCAGGTGACCTCGTCCAGGGCGGTCATGGTCGGGTCTCCCGCCGGGCGGGCTCATCCCTCACCGGGTACATCAGGGCGCCCGGAACGGCCAACGGTTCAGACCGGCAGGGCGATTCCCGCCCAGACGATGCCCAGTGTCAGGAGGAGGATGGCGGCCCTGAGGAAGTTCGACTCGGAGAACTTGATGTGGAGCCCGAGGGCGACCAGGACGGCGATGAAGAG
>CAITDZ010000153.1 GCA_903891285.1 uncultured Solirubrobacterales bacterium | reverse complement strand
CCAGACCGACGACGTCCGGCTGCTCCTGACTGCCCTGGAAGAGGCCGAGCGATATGGGGCCATCTGCCTGAACGGGGCCCAGGTGAACGAAGTAAGTGCCTCGGGCCTGAGGGTCGATCAGGTTTCCTTCACGGATTCCGAGTCCGGCGTGCAGGTCGTGGTCGGCGCCGACAACGTGGTCAACGCGACCGGTGTCTGGGCAGACATGATCCGCCCGGGGGAGATCGAATCGGACGAGGGCGTACCCCAGATTCGACCGAGCCGTGGAACCCACCTCCTGCTATCGACCGAGTCGCTCGACATGGGCCAGGCGGCCTGCGTCCTCCCGGCCGGCGACGGCCGCTCGATCTTCGCCCTGCCCTGGTACGACCGGACCCTGGTCGGGACGACCGACCTCGACTATGAGGGACCACTCGACTCGGTCGAGGCGCCCGAGTCCGACCTCGAGTACCTGCTCGACGCAGTCAATGATTTCTTCGACGCATCCCTGACCGACTCGGACGTGGTCGGGGCCTACGCCGGGGTCAGGCCCCTGATCAGCACCGGGGATCCGAAGAAGTCGGTCGACATCTCCCGCAGGGCCGAGCTCTACGAGACCTCCTCGGGCATGCTGACCATCACCGGGGGGAAGCTGACCACCTGGCGACGCATGGGCCAGCAGGTGATCGACCGGGTGGTCGAGAGGGCCGGCCGGAACGCTCCCTGCCTGACGGCCGAGATACCGCTCGGGATGGAGCTGGCCCCGGCCGAACTCGACCGGCCCGACGGTGTCTCCGAGGAGTCGGTCTCCCAGCTCGCCTTCCGCTACGGCCACCAGGCTCGCTCGATACTCGACCTGGCCCGCGACGACCCCGAGCTGGCCGCTCCGGTCGTCCCGGGACGACCGGACCTGATGGCCGAGGTCGCCTGGGCCGTCGATGCCCAGCAGGCCCGCTCGCTCGAGGACGTCTTCCTCCGCCGGACCCGCCTCGGCCTTACCGCAGCCTCCGACCTCGCCGCTCCGGGGGCGGCCGGCCATGTCGCCGAACTGATGGGGCGAAAGCTCGGGTGGGGCAGGCGCAGGAGGAAGGCCGAACAGGATGCGTGGCTCGAGACGGTCCGCCGCGATGGCCTGGCTCCCGGGGTCAGCGGGATGGGCACTCCGCTCGCCACCCAATAGAGTCACCTTCCCCCGAGTAACCCGAAAAGACGGGATCCGTTCCGGAGCCGGGTCGGCGTGCCAGCGCACCGCCAGCTCCGATGGGGACCCCGGGAAGAATGGAGAAGACGATGAGTGAACCGGCAGATTTCGAGGGCCTCTCCCTGGCCCAGCTACACGAGGCAGCAGCTGCGGCAGGCATAGAGGGGTTCAGGAAGATGCGCCGGGAGGACCTGGCCGAGGCCCTGGCAGACGCCGGGGCTACGCCGCCTGCCCCGCGCCCCAAGGCCAGGCAGGCCCAGGGCTCGCGCGGTGGTGGTGGCGGAGGCGGTCGCGAATCCTCCGGCGGGCGCAAGCGCTCCCGGCGCTCGCGCGGCGGTCGGGACCGCTCCCGTGGCGGGAAGGATCGCGACCGCTCGGGCGGGGGCGACCGTGACGGCGCAGCCGGGTTCGAGGCCGACCAGATAACCGGGACGCTCGACATCCTCCCCCGCGGTAATGGCCTGGTCCGGGGCAAGGGCATCCCCGAGAGCGGCGTCTACGTCTCGCCCTCCCAGATCCGCCGCTGTGAGCTTAGGAAGGGTGACGAGGTCTCCGGTCCGGTCCGGGCGCCGAAGAAGGGCGAGCGGCGACCCTCGCTCACCCGGATCGAGCTGGTCAACGGCAAGCCGCCCGACGAGGGTCGCTCGGCGTCCTTCGAGCGGCTCACCCCGGTCGAGCCACACCGCCGGATCCCCTTGAAGCCCGACCCCGAGGACGTTTGGAGTGGGGCGGTGGACCGGATCGCCCCCCTTGCCTTCGGCCAGCGGATCCTGGTCGAGGCCGAGCCCCGCTCGGGGAGGACCCGGCTGCTCCGCTCACTCGCCCATTCGATCCGGGCCGGTTCGGATCAACCACCCGAGCTGACCGTGCTGCTGGTCGACGAGCGACCGGAGGAGGTCACCGCCTGGGAGCGCGAGACCGAGGGACTCTCGATCGAGGCCGCCCCGGCCGACCTGGGCGCAAAGGAGCAGTCCAGGGTCGCCGAACGGACCCTCTCGCAGGTCCGGCGCCAGGCCGAGAAGGGCAAGGACGTGATCCTGATGATCGACTCCCTGACCCGCCTCGCTAACGCGCTGGGGGATCCGGGTCAGGTGAAGCCCTTCTTCGGAACCGGCCGGGAGCTGGAGGAGAAAGGGTCCGGCTCGGTGACGGTGATCGCCACCGTGCTGATCGACGGCGATCCCGAGGTGCTCGATGCGGTTCGGACGACCGAGAACTCGACGATCAGGTTGAGCGCTGCGCTGGCCTCGGCCGGGACCTTCCCCTCGATCGAGGGGGCCGGTGCCTCCCCGGGTCAGGAGATGCCGACCGAGAAGAAGAAAAAGGGCGGCTGGTCGCTGTTCAAGGGCGGTAGGTAACCCGGCTCCAAGAGGGCTCGCGGGTCAGTGAGATCCCAGCGCCTTCCTGGTCGGGCTGGGTGTAGGAGAAGGCCTGTCGGCGATCGTCGAAGACGATGTCGAGCTCGCCCTCCTTGACCCGCTGGTCGAGCCACGCCCCACGGAACACGAGGCGCCTTACCCAATGGACGAATGACTGGTTGGCCCGCCCAGCCAGCTCTTCCCAGTTTCGGACGATGTGGTCGCCGAGGCCGGAGGAGGGCTCTTCGATCGCACCGTTCACGGCGAGGGTGACCAGGTCTTGCGTCTCTGCCGGAGTCAGTCCCGGCTCGACCAGCCCCAGCCGGACGGCCGCCTGCTCGACCCGCTGGCAGAAGTCCTGCTCGTTGAAGGAGAACCGGAGTCGTCCGTACTCGAGCACGTAGTCCGAGCCGGATTCGTAGTTCCCTCGTCTGGTCGTCTTCTCTTCCACGTTGTCGAAGCCACCCGGCCGGGAACGTCACGCCCCCTCGGCGAGGTGCGGGCATCTTCACCCGGCGGGCTCCCCCGACGGCGCAGCCTTCTTCCCTGAAAGCACGCTTTCACCCCGGGGCCCCACCTTCGTGATAGTCGCCGCCGGCCGGCGGGTAGTCGAGCTGGTGAATGGTTCCGCAGCTACCTGGCCAACTCCCGGAAGGAGGCGGGGAGACTCGACCGCTCCGGAGCCCTGATCGAAATGTGACCGCCCCGCCACTTCGCCTTCGCGGCCTGCCGACCGCTCAGGTCCTTGGCCACGACGTTCCGGTAGCCGTTACTGCCCTCTCCCGGCTCCTTGGACTGGCCCTGCTCGAACCGGGCAGCGCTGGTCCTGGACTCCATATCCCAGGCTGCCGCTCGGTCCATACCTTCGGAATGAGATTCCCCCTCAAGGTGGTCTTCCTCGACCGGGAGGGAGGGGTCCTGCAGATGGAGACGGAGGTCGAGCCCGGACGCATCCTTTTCGAACGCCGAGCATCTGCCGTCCTGGAACTCCGGTCCGGTGGGCTGAAGGGGGGAGACCTTGGTGGCGCGAGCAGCTAAGTCAGTCGATGGTGCCCGCACGAGAAGAGATCGCACGGATCGTCGTCTGTGAGGACGATGAGACCACGCTCGGCTTGCTGGTCGAAAACCTGCTTGCCGACCGCTACGGGGTCGAGGCGGCTCCAACCGCCGCCGATGCCCTCCGGCATTGCCAATACTGGCGACCCGACCTGCTGATCCTCGACCTGAACCTTCCCGATGCCTCCGGCCTCGACGTCCTTCGTGAATTGAGGGAACCCGATCGGTCGGTCAGTCGGTTCGACCCTGATCTCGCGGTACTAGTCCTGAGTGGGCGAGGGTCGGAGAGGGACCGGGTCCGCGGTCTCCAGCAGGGGGCCGATGACTACCTGGTCAAGCCCTTCCACTATCCCGAGCTCCTGGCCCGCGTGGAGGCAGTCCTCCGGCGACGGAGGGCAGGTCGGCCGGCGACGACCCGGGTGGCCGAGATCGAGATCAATCGAGAGGAGAGGACGGTAGTGGTCGGTGGAAAGGGCGTGTCGCTCTCGGCCAAGGAGTTCTCCCTGCTCGTGATGCTCGCCTCCGAACCGACCCGGGTGTTCGCGAAGGAGGAGTTGCTCCGAGATGTCTGGGGTTACCAGTCGATCGGCCACACGAGGACACTCGAGGCGCACGCGAGCCGCCTTCGGCGGAAACTGGATCCCGACCGAAGCCGTTTCGTCGTCAACTGCTGGGGTGTTGGCTACCGGTTGGTCGAACCGTGAACCCGGTTCCCGTCGAGACCGTGGTGGCGGTAGTTGCCTCGATCTCGACGGCGTCGCTCCTGATTGGCAACCGTATGTCGCGTTCGCGCAATCGGGTCGCCCTGAATCGGGCCCTTCATGAGCTGAGGCGTCCGTTGCAGGCGATGGCACTCCTACTGCCCGAATTGGAGCCTGCATCGGGACCGGGAACCTCATTGAAGGGAGGATTTCCGCACCCAGTCGGCCCCGAGCCGATCCGTCAGGCGATAGACGCCCTGCGGGACCTCGACCGGGAGGTGAACGGGAGACCCCGCACCAAGCGCAAGAGCGAGCTCCTCGCGGCTCGGCTCATGGCTGATGCTTGCGTCAGGCGATGGGCCGCACACGCCCGGTTGAGAGGATCCGAGATAGGGCTTCATTGGGTAGGTCCCGACCTTCTCGTTCGTGGGAACGGTTCGGCCCTGGCTGCCGCACTCGAGAACGTCATCCTCAACGCGATCGAACATGGGGGGCCTTCGATCACCGTCAGGGGTGGAGAGGTCGCCGGGCGGATTCGCATCGCCGTTGAGGACGCTGAAGACCGCGGTGTCCGGAGACTCCCTGCCGCTCCGGCCGACCCGGACGGAGTTGGCGATCTTGCCGGTCACGGTTTCGGACTTGAAATCGCCCGGGAAACCATCAATGAACATGGTGGCAGGCTCGACTGGGAGTTCGGGGAGGAGCGCTCGGTCGTCGAGATCTTCCTTCCCGTGGCCAGACCGGCAGCGGCGGGAAGGGGTCGGATCAAGGTGAACTGGTGACTCGGCGCCGTCGTGGGGTCCTTACGGTTGCCCTTGCGGCGGCTGCCGGACTGACCGGCATGGCTCTGGCGAGGAACTACTCCGAGGACGTCTCGAGGCAGTTCGGTCCTTTGAGGCCCGTCGTCGTGTCCCGGACGCAACTGCGGGAGGGCATCGTGATCGATCCGGCGAGAGCAGGGCGGCTCCTTGAACGTCGCCGGATCCCGATCCGGTTCGCCCCTGCGGGATCGTTCCGGGACTCGGCGGATGTCGTGGGGCTGAGACCGAAGGTGGACCTCCCTGCCGGGAGCTACGTCACCTTGGGGGTAGTCGGTCCCCCTGGAGGTGGCCCCGGCCTCGGAGCGCCGGCCGACAGGCGGCTGGTCCCCGTCGAGGTCTCCGTTCATGGGGCCGGTGCACTTCCCGGGAGGGGGCAGAAGGTGGACGTGCTGGTCAGCCGGTCGAACCTGGCCGGTCAGGGGGCCGATACCTCGGTCGTTGCCCGTTCCGCGGTACTCCTCGACTTCGCCTCGGAAGCGAGCGTCGGCGCGGAACCCGGTACGGGCCGGGTAACCCTTGGCCTCGACCGGAGCGCCGCGATCCGGGTGGTAGGTGCAGAAGCTGCGGGCAGCCGTATAACCCTGATCCCGATCGGGGTCGGTTGAGTTCGGATCCCGGTAAGCAGGAGGGTCCCCTCGAGCGCCTGACGGGCGAGATCGTTCAGGCGACCGTAGAGCGTTTCACCAGGGCTCAGGCAGAACCGGGAGGCGTTGGGGAGACGGTCTCTCTCCTGGTCGAAGATCGTGCAGCGCTGCTTTCGTCAGATGTAAAGGAAGACCTGACTGACGCGGTCCTGCGGGAGCTCACCGGATTCGGCCCGCTCGAGGAGGTGATGTCCGATCCGCGAGTCGAGGAGGTGATGGTGGTCGGTCACGAGGAGGTTTTCATCGAGCGGGAGGGGGCAATCGAAGCAACCGGTATCCGGTTCAGGGACGAAGACCACCTCAGGAACACAATCGAGCGGATACTGGCACCGCTCGGACGACGGGTCGATGAGTCGAGTCCGATGGCCGACGCAAGGCTGCCCGACGGATCACGGGTGAACGTTGTGATTCCACCGCTCGCCGTGGATGGGCCGGCACTCTCCATCCGACGGTTCGCCAGGGAAAGGTTCAGCCCAGCCGACCTGATCGAAAACGAGACGATGACCGCTGATCAGGCCGAGCTGCTCCATGGGGCGGTTCGTCAGGGCGACTGCATCCTGATCAGTGGTGGAACGGGATCCGGCAAGACCACCTTGCTGAACGCGCTTTCTGAATTCATCCCGGCCGGTGAGCGGATTGTCACGATCGAGGACTCAGCGGAGCTCGACCTCGGCCAGGAGCATGTAGTCAGGCTCGAGTCTCGTCCCGAGAATGTCGAGGGGCGGGGTGAGGTCACGATTCGGGAGCTCCTCAGGAATGCATTGAGGATGAGACCGGACCGGATCGTCATCGGGGAGGTCAGGGGTCCCGAAGCGCTTGACCTTCTGACCGCCCTGAATACGGGGCACGACGGAGTCCTCTCTACCGTTCATGCCAACTCGGCGAACGAGGCGCTGGACCGACTCGAGCTTCTTTCACTCATGGCCGGAGTGGGCCTGCCGCGGGATGCCATCGCCGCCCAGCTGCGTCGAGGCATCGACCTCGTCGTCCAGATTGCCCGACTCGGAGACGGTCGCAGGCTGATCACCGAGATCAGTCGGCTCGAGACCTAGCGTGGCCTCCCCCCAACTGCTATCGCTGCTCACCGGGATCGCGGCCGGACTGTCCGTGCTCGCCGCCGTCGAGATGGCCCGCAGTCGGGTCTCGCTCGGGGCGTGGCTCGCACTCGAGCTCGACCCCCTTCGGAAGACCTTTTCCGAGGGCCGAATCCCGACCCTGAAGGAGAAGATCCGCCTGGCGATCCTTTTCAGCCTTCTCGGGACGGCGGCGGGATGGCTGATCGGAGGGCTCGTTCTCGCCGTAGCTGCTGCCGCGTTCGTCCCATTCGTGACGGGAGTCGGCCTGGCAACATCGGGGGCGCGCTACCGGCGGCGAATCGAGAGATCGCTTCCCGACGTGGCTCGGGCTGTCGCCGACGGGCTGGCGGCGGGCAGGTCCCCGAGAGGGGCACTCGGTTCGGTTCATCGATCGCTTGGAGGTGAGGCCGGACGTGAGTTCGCCCGGATCGGTGCCGAGATAGCACTCGGTCTTCCGACCGCCGTGGTCATGGATCAGCTGGCCGACCGGCTCGATTCGAGTCGGATCGATGCCTTCGCCGTTGCGGTCACTAGTCATCGAACGACCGGAGGCGATCTGGCCTCACTGCTCAGACGGTTCGCGGACGGGGCAACCGAGCAGGATCGGATTTCGGACGACGCAAGATCGTCCACGGCACAGGCTCGATTCAGTGGCTACCTCGTGGCGGCGATGCCTCTCGCGGCCGGACTTCTGGTGGAGCTCGTGAGCCCCGGACTGGTCCGCTCGGTTGCTGGCTCCTCTGCGGCACTGGCTCTGGTCGCTGTCTCCCTCATTCTCCAGACCGGCGGATTCGTCGCGATCGGGCGCCTGGCCTCGGTCTCGGGGGAGTAGTCGCTGAGGATCGCGGGCGAGTACCTGGTGGGTCT